>CAVKMC010000039.1:0-11064 GCA_963657285.1 Agathobacter sp. | reverse complement strand
TTGCAATTCAAACCGAAAAATTCACTGATTTTACTCATTTCAAAATCTCCATTTTCCCCTCATTAAGTACGCCAAATGAACTACAGCGATCTTGTGCAATTTCAAGATATTCGATTGCCAAATCAATGCCAATTGACCTCCTGCTTAAAGACGCCGAAACATAGTTTGTTGTTCCAGTTCCAGCAAATGGATCTAGGACAATTCCATCCACAGGACATGTCAAGATGATTGGGATCTTAACTAAATCCTCCGGGAATGGTGCAAAATGTAGTTTCCTCCCTTGCGTGTCCTCCGGCACAATTTGCCACACATCGGAAATCATGCTTCCTTTCGGGTTATAGAACAAGAAATAGAAACCCTTATCTTGCAATTCCTTTGCTCTACCACTCAAGTTAGTTGTATTTCCATTAGTGACGCGTTGATTAGCACCCTTTATAACCATGCGGAAGTCAGAAAGCTCTCCTTCTTTGATCCTTTCCAAAACGTTGTCCAATGCCTTAAACGCATTCTCGCGTTGCTCATCTGTCAGTTCCGTGCTTAATTCTATTTTTCTGCGATATCGCACCCCACTAACCCCGGTAGCACTTATAACTGCCCCATTTTCTACGTGAGCTTTTCTTGGCTTTTTTCTAACAGCATCCGCGTCATAGTAATATCCTGCCTTTTTTTTGACGAAGTGAAAAAAAGGCTCATATTCATTACCTAAGCTGTCTTTAGATTGTGACATAGCGCCCTTCATCTTGTCCCAAACAACAGTATTGCGTAGAATCCACTTCTGCTCATCTTGCATTCTAATAGCAACGCGATGCGGAATGTTTAGGAGTTGTTTTGCTTTGTAACTGTCACCTATGTTCAGCCAAAAAGATCCCGTTGGCTTCAGGACACGGTATATTTCGCTTGTAATACAGAGCAAATTATCAATATATTCCTTATAGGTTGTTTCCATTCCTATGCCGCCGCCTAAATACTGGCGTTTCATATAGTATGGAGGACTCGTCACAACACAATCTATGCTATCATCCGGCATTAGAGATAACACTTTAAGCGAATCTCCGCACACAAAGCAAGGCGAGGGACTCTCAACTTTTGTAATATATTCATTCAAATTAACCATTTTTTTTCTCAACAATCTCCACAATATCGTCTAAAGAGCATCCCAAGACCAAGCAAATCTTTATAAGTATTTCTACGCGAACATCCTCGTTTTTTCCTAATTTCGCCATAGCGTTAGTACTTATTTTTGCTTCTTTAATCAGTTGAGTTTTGCTCATATTTTTATCGATTAAAAGCTTCCAAAGTTTATTATAGCTGACCGACATCTTTGCCTCCGTTTACAATAACGAATTACCAATGTTTACTCTATAGCTTTATAAGTTTTAGTATACCACATATGCGCAGAAACCTCAATATTTATTTGCAAATTGAGATTTGCGATATATGATTTCCCGTTCTATTTACGAAAGTGTAAGATGAAGCTCACAAAGCCAGCTTTGAAACTTTGGTTGGCAAAATACTTTGATCCTTTCATAAAGACTGAAACCTCCACCCTGCAATGGGATGGAGGTTTCCTCATTTAGTATGCCGTTCTTTTTGTATAACCATCAGCAGTAGATCAGCTCATTCAAAATAGCCTCATCTGCACAGTGCCGAGCCTGATTCATGAGACTTGTCCAGCCCAGCGGGTCTGTGGATTTCATTTCTTCTTTGATTCCTCATTCTTGGGCTATTTGCTCCATCATCACCTCAAGGCGTTCCTGCGCCTGCGTCTCAACCTCAGCGCAATGCTCAAAGAGCGTTCCGTGGGCTACATACCCCGCATACAGAGCAGGGCGACGGTTCTTGAGGTACGCCTTTCTCATTCGCCCATAATGACCGAGCGTGCGGTCATTGACCGGAATCTGCCAGTCCGGGATATAATAATCCCCGCATAGTGTGTAGTCAATGCCGTTTTCGTGGATGTGTTCTTTCAAATCACTCATGCGTTTACCGCTCCTTTCTTTGGCTCCTGCTTCGGCAAATTGCTGACGGGGACAAACACGTCCCTTGCAATGTCCTCGGCACGGAGAACCGCCTTACGTTCATCAATTTCGACTTTGTATTTATCTTTGACGGAATCCATATAGGCTTTGTGCTTTCCATTCGCCTTACGCTTCAAATACTGCTGATGCACTCGCTCCTTGTACTCTTCTCGCCTGCGTTGTTCCTCCATCTCCTCCGGAGACAATTCTTCCGCTTCTCCAAAGGACGGAGGAACGAAACGACCAACAAAGTTAAAGTAAATCTCGACCTCCTGCGTGGTCTTCCGATATCCCTTCTTATCCCGCTCATGGACAAGGATTTTCTCAATAAACTCGTTCAGCATAGTGATGGTCAGATTGTCGAAGTTCTCGTATTTGTCGATCAGAGCAATGAAGCGGTCTGCGTCCTTTTCGTGCTTTTCAAAGCTCTTAACCGCTTTCTCAGGGGATGCGATTTCAGCTGAAAGAGCCGCCTGCTCCTTGCCATACTGTGCGTCCAATATCTCATACCAGCTATCGGGGAGCTTACCGAGAATGTTATCCTCGTATATTTTGCAAATCAGGGCTTCCAGCTCCGAGCTGCGCTTCTTGGCAGCGGTTAGCCGAGTGCGCTTTCGCCTGATTTCCGCCGTTTCCTGATGGGACTGTGCTTCCCGTACCATGCGGACAAATTCCTCACGATCAAGCTTTGCAAATTCGGCAATCGCTTTCAGCATTTCGGAAATGAGGGACAATACCGCGCTCTCATTGATGCGGTGCTGCGTCTTGCAATGCGTCCCGCAGGGGACTTTTGTATATTGGGAGCAGGTGTACTGCGGGATGCGTTTTCCATTGTTGATGCGGTGGACATACATCTTCCCGCCGCAATCTGCGCAGTACATCAATCCTGTCAGGGGAGCCACTTCGCCCCAGCCGTTTGGATATCGCCGGACATTCCCAAGGATTTTCTGCACAAGGTCGAAGGTCTGCTGGTCTATAATGGCTTCATGGGTATTCTCGAAAATCGTCCATTCGTCCTCAGAAACATAAAGGCTCTTCTTGTCCTTGAAGTGCTTGCGGGTCTTGAAATTGCAGGTGTGTCCCAGGTATTCACGCTTCTTCAGAATATTGACGATGGTAGACGAACCCCAACCGTAAACATCCTTGAACTGCTTGTTTTGATTCACGCCTTCACCATGCTGTGCGAGATGAGCGGATGGAATGAGGATTTTCTCCTCTGAAAGCTTCTGCGCAATCTGATACGGGCCGTAGCCCTCAATCGTCATGGCGAAGATGCGCTTTACCACCTCTGCCGCTTCCGGATCAACAATCCAATGGTCTCTGCTTTCATTCCAGAGATATCCATAGGAGACGGTTCCGATAATATGCTTACCGGACTTGCCCTTTGATTGGAATGTAGAGCGGATTTTGCGACGGGTGACTTTCGCATAATACTCGTTCATGATATTGTGGAAGGGTGTGAAATCATCGTCTCCTCTAGCAGTGTCCACGCCGTCGTTGATAGCAATTAGACAAACGCCGTGCTGTCTGAGAATCTCCATGATCTGACCGACCTTGAGGTAATCTCTCCCCAGACGGCTCATATCCTTCAGGCACAGAACTTCCACGTTTCCAGCTTCTACTTCCTTCATCATTGCCCGAAAGCCAGGTCTATCGAAACAAGTACCACTGATGCCGTCATCTGTGAAATGGACAATGCTGGTGAAGCCCTGCCGTTTTGAGAAGTCCTCTAACAAAATTTTTTGATTGGATATGGAGTTGCTCTCGCCTTGCTGTTCATCGTCTCGGCTGAGGCGTTCGTAAAGTGCTATGATTTTCCCATTTCTCTTCATGGCTTCTGGCTCCTTTCGCTGAGAAAATACATACTTTAGGAGACTTTCCTATCCTGCCGATAAAGAAGTCTCCTAAAGTATGTAACACCTGATGCCTGATTGTCTTTTAAAACTTGCACCGCTTTTTTACGCGTCGCACTACCACACCTAATTCCTAATAAAAAATCCTGCCTCCCAAGGGAAGCAGGATTTTTTATTTCTATAAACCGATCACGGCAAACCATCGCTCATGAGGTGAGCGTAGTGCTGCTGGATCTTTCTGGTGACGTTGCCGACCTTGCCATCACCGATGGGCTTGCCATCGATTTCGAGGACCGGGATAATGCCGTCCTGAGAGTTGGTGAGGAAGACTTCCTCGGCGCCCATCATGGTATCGAGGCGGATTTGTTCTGCGCCGTCATCGATGGAGGTGACGCCGGCGGTCGGTGCTACGCGGGAGAGCACCAGGGAACGGGTGATGCCACGGGTCATGTATTCATTGGTGGCCGGGGTCCAGATGACGCCGGCTTTGACAATGCATACATTGGAGTGAGACGCTTCGGTGAGAAGGCCGTCCTTCAGGAAAATCGCATCGTAGCAGCCTTTCTTCTGGGCTTCTGCGCGAGCCATCATGTTATTCACCTGGTTCAGGGAGAGGATATCGCAGTGATGTCCGCGATCATCTTCCATGGTGACGCACTTCACGCCGTCCTGCACTTTGGCGATGGAGTCCAGGTTGATGGGCTTTGCATAAACCAAAACGTTTGGACGAAGCGCATTTCTGGAAGGAATGGTGAAATCATGATCGCCCTGGCCGCGGGTGACGATGATCTTCAGGTATCCTTCTTCGATGCCGCTTTCTTCGATGACCACTTCTGCGATTTCTGTAAATTCATCAGGCGCTGTCACCGGACGAATGCCCAAGAGACGCATGGAGCGGTACAGACGATCGGTGTGATAAGAGAGCGCAAAGGGACGGCCGCGGTTCACACGGATCCATTCATAGCAGCCATCACCAAACTGAAGTCCTCTGTCATCGGCTGCGATGATCTGGGAGAAATCATAATAGAAATTGTGATTGAAGTATATGGTAGCTTTTGCTTCTGCCATATGTCTCACCTCCGTGACAATATATTATTATTATGGAAATCAGGTAAATCGCGGCTACCTGCTTCTTCACAGCTTTGAGCCATGAGCTTGGAGCTTGGAGCTCGGTTGGTGGCACTTAGCATGCAACTACGCCATCAAGCCTCTATCGCTTAGCATGACCACTGACGCCGATGAAGCTCCTAGCTCCTAGCTCCCGGCTCCTAGCTATGTGGAAGCAGGTATGCGCGTAGCCTTCGCCTTATTTCTTCTGGAACGCTTTCACCTTTTCAATGAGGAGCGGGAGGAAATCTTTCAGATCTGCTTCTACAGCATAGTCTGCCATTTCCATGATGGGAGCCTTCGGGTCTTTATTGACGGCTACCACGATGTCTGCATTGACTGCGCACATGTGCTGCATAGCGCCGGAGATACCGAAAGCGAAATAAATTTTCGGAGCTACGCCTTTACCGGTCTGACCGATCTGATGGCTGTGGGGTTCCCAGCCCAATTCGGAAATCGGACGGCTGCAACCAACGGCTGCGCCCAAAAGGTCTGCCAGCTCGTGGAGCTTCGCCCATCCTTCTTCACTGCGGATGCCGCGGCCGCCGGCCACGATGATCTTTGCAGACTCTACCGGATGGTCATCCTTTTCGCCTTTGATGATTTCCTTCAAGAGTGTGCCCAGGTCATCAGCGGTGAGGGATACGGAAACAGGAATCACTTCGCCCTTGCGGGACGCATCGGCTTCGGGATATTTGAAAATGCCGGGGCGGACAGTGCCTACCTGGGGACGGAAGTTCGGGCTCACGATGTCAGCCATGATATTTCCATCCATCGCCGGGCGAGACCAGATGACGAGGCCCTTTTCTGCATCAGCGGAGAGCTCGGTCACGTCAGCGGTGACGCCGCAGACAAGCTCAGCCGCCAGGCGGGGAGCCAGGT
Organism: Agathobacter sp.; assembly: GCA_963657285.1. Lineage (GTDB taxonomy): Bacteria > Bacillota > Negativicutes > Veillonellales > Dialisteraceae > Dialister. The sequence goes on along the minus strand of CAVKMC010000039.1, from coordinate 5,204 downwards.
CGCGTCCGAAAGCGGTGGCGCCGAAAATGATGGTATCCGGTTTCTTCTCCAGGAGGAAAGGAGCCAGCGCCTTCTGGTACGCTTTGCCATCGTAGTGTGACAGCAGCGGGTCATCGATCACGTAGACCTTGTCAGCGCCCAAAGCGATGAGAGACGCCGGGTCATCGGAGAGGCCGCTCCCTACGAGTACCACTGCCACTTCTTCCTTCAGCTCATCAGCCAGGACTCTAGCTTCACCGGTAAGCTCGCCGGTGACCTTCTGAATCTTGCCATTCACAAGAGCGCCAATGACATAAATTCCTTTGTAATCAGAAAAATCCATTTCCGCCCTCCTTACATGACATTCAATTTCTGCATAGCGCTGAAGAGAAGCTCTGCGGCTTCCTCCGCGGACTTGCCTTCGATGCGAAGATTTTCTTTTTTCGGCGGTACGATCGGACGCACCTGACGTACCTGGGTCGGAGAGCCCTTCATGCCGATGCGCTCCGGATCCACTGGAAGATCGGCGGCGGTGAGATTTTTGATTTCCACTTCGTCCTTACGGAAAAGCCCCTTGATGCTGGGATACCGCGGATGGTTCAGCGCTTCGGTGGCAGTGACTACCGCCGGAAGAGCGAGCTCCAATACCTCGAAGCTATCGCCCACCTGTCTTTCCACCGTGAGAAAGCCTTCCTTTTCATAGGAAATAGCCGTCGCTGCACTCACATCTGCCATGCCGAGAGTAGCTGCAATTTCCGGACCGATCTGAGCCGTATTGCTGTCGATGGACTCCTGCCCGCAGAAAATGAGATCAAAGCCGCCGAGCTTTTCGATGGCCTTCGCCAAAGTGTAGCTGGTAGCCAAGGTGTCTGCGCCGCCGAAAGCGCGGTCCGTCACCAGGTACACATCGTCGGCACCCATAGCCACCGCATCCTTCAAGACGGCAGCTGCCTGCGGCGGTCCCATGGTGATGGCTGTCACCGTGCCGCCCACCTCATCACGCAGGGCGAAAGCCGCTTCCAATGCATGAAGATCCAGAGGATTCATAATGCTATTGGCATTGTTTCTTTTCAGTCTTCCCGTAGCCGGATCCACTTCCATCTTCGAAGTGTCTACGACCTGTTTGATACAAACCAGAAACTTCATAATATCTCCCTTCTGTTCCGCTCTATGAGAAATAATCATCTTGTTCAAGTATAGCATAAACGAGTTTCGTTTGGGAAAAAATGTGCAAGAAATCGCATTGAGAATTAAGTAGTCGGTGGTCGGTGGTCGGTGGTCGGTGGTCGGGAGTCGGGACGCGCCTCAGAAGTGAGGCGTTAGGAGGGAGGAGGGAGGAGTGGTGGTGCGGCGCACAAATTAAGAAGCGCCGCAAGTTTGAAAAGTCATTGTTTTTCCAGCTGCCCCACTACCGTTATACGTATAACCATGTAGCCGTTCACTTTTCGTACTTCAGGCAGCGGGAGTTGGGAGTAAACTGCTATGCCAAAGCAGAGCAACGCTCCACTTCCCACTATCGCCAAAAGAGCCCTCTAACGGTTATACGGTAAACGGTAAACGGTAGTGGGGAAGCAGCCAAACGCGTTTGCCATTTCAAAACTTGCGCCGCTTTTCAATTTGATGCGGCGCACCTTCACTCCTCACTCCTCACTCCTCACTTTCACAGAACTAGCCTCAATCCCTCCGTCCTTCCACCGCCCCATTTCCCAAAATCCCTTTCAGCGCTTCTTCGGCCTCTTCGGTGAAGTCTACGTAGAATTTGGGGATCATACGGATTTCCTGATGGGAGCTTTCCAAGTGGAGACGTACGGGGGTATCGCCGTGGTATTTCAAAAGCACACGGGCCAGGGCTTCGCTGACGGCGTCGGACTCATGGCGGGGATCCACGTAGAGATGCACCTCGTCCACGGTGGGACGGACGGAGTGCTTGAAGTCCCCCAAGGGGATGATGCTGTCGGCGAGGATTTTGATTTCTCTTTCATTGGACTGCAAACGGCCGCGGATGCACACTGCCGCGTCTTCGGTGAGGTAAGGCCGCGAGGTCTCCCACACTGATGGGAAGGCCACAGTCTCGATGGAGCCTTCGTAGTCCTCGATAGTGACGTAGCCCATAGGCGCGCCCTTCTTGGTGACCATGCCCTTCACGCGAGTGACAGTACCGCCAACGGTGACCATCTTGCCATCGTAGCGAGTGGCTTCCGCTTCCAAGGTATAGATCGGCGTGCAGCTCTTCATTTGTTTCTTGTAGGAGTCCAGCGGGTGGCCGCTGACATAGAAGCCTAGGAGCTTTCTCTCCCAATCGATTTTTTCTTCCGCCCGCACATCGGGAAGGTCGGGATAGGAAATGGTGGTCACCATTTCCTCGCCGCCGAAGAGGGAGAGCTGTCCGCTGGCCCGATCGTTCCGCGTCCCCTGCACTTCATTCATGACTTGGGGCAGTGCGGCAAGAAGCTGGGGACGATTGTATCCGAAGCAGTCCATGGCACCGCACTGGATGAGGCTTTCGCAGGCGCGGCTATTAAGTCCCCGCCCGTCCACGCGCTCCAAGAAGTCGGACATGGAGGTGAAGGGGCCGCCCTTCCTTCTGGCGGAAATGATGGACTCCACCGCGTTCTCTCCCACGTTCTGAATCCCGGCGAGGCCGAAGAGAATTTTATTTCCACTGACCGAGAAGTGAGCGTCCGAGAGATTCACATCAGGCGCCGCGATTTCTACGCCGGCTCTCCTGGTATCGGAAATATAGCGGCTCACCTTGTTCTTGTCGCCATTGTAGCAGGTCATCATGGCAGCCATGAATTCCGCGCGGTAGTGGGCCTTGAGGTACGCCGTCTGCCAAGCGATCCAGCCGTAGCACACGCTGTGAGATTTATTGAAGCCGTAGCCGGCGAAGTGAACCATCAGGTCGAATACATAATTCGCCGTCTTCTCATCCACCCCATTTCCCACGGCGCCCTTGACGAAGGTGTCGCGGTTTTTCTGCAGGATTTCCGGCTCCTTGTGTCCCATGGCGCGGCGAAGCATGTCGGACTGGCCCAGGCTGAAGCCGCCCATGACGGAAGCGATCTGCATAACCTGTTCCTGGTAGAGAATGACGCCGTAGGTTTCTTTTAGGATCGGCTCCAGCGACGGATGGGGATACTCGATGGGGATTTCTCCATGCTTTCTTTTGATGAAATCTTCCGCCATGCCGCTGCCCAAGGGTCCCGGGCGATAGAGGGCCACCATGGGGATCAGGTCCTCGAAGCGATCCGGATGGAGCTGCACCAGAAGGTTCGTGAAGCCCTGGGACTCGGACTGGAAGACGCCGATGGTATCGCCGGCACAAAGCATGGCGCAGGTCTTTTCGTCCACGTTGGGGATTTGATTGATGTCAATGTCCACGCCGCGGTTCGCTTTGATCATTTCCAAAGCGTCGCTGATCACCGTCAGGTTACGAAGGCCCAGGAGATCCATTTTGAGGAGCCCCAGCTGCTCCACCTGATCCTTTTCGTACTGGGTCTGGATGAAATTATCTTGCGTGAGCTGGATGGGCACGTACTCGTCTACGGGCTTCGAGCAAATCACCACGCCGGCGGCGTGGGTGCCGGAATTGCGGGAGAGTCCCTCGAGGTCCAGGCAATGGTCAATGAGCGTGTGGACCGTGCCATTGGAATTGTAAAGGTCTTTAAACTCCTTGGAGCCTTCCAGCGTCTTTTTCAAGGTCACACCGGGACCGCTGGGCACCATCTTCGCGATCTTGTCCACCTCGCGAAGGGGCATATTCATCACACGGCCCACGTCTCGGATCACCGCCCGCGCCGCCAGGGTGCCGAAGGTGATGATCTGCGCCACCTGCTCGGCACCATATTTCTTCGCCAGGTAATCAATCACCTGACCGCGGCCGCGATAGCAAAGGTCCGTATCGATATCCGGCATGGAGACGCGTTCCGGATTTAAGAAACGTTCAAAGAGAAGGTCGAAGCGCAGCGGGTCGATTTCCGTGATATGGAGAAGATAGGCCACGATGCTCCCTGCCGCACTGCCACGGCCCGGGCCGATGGGGATGCCGTGGGTCTTGGCGTAGTGGATAAAGTCCATGACGATAAGGAAATAGTCGGAGAAGCCCATCTGGTTGATGACGCCCAGCTCATAATCCAGCCGCTCCTGCTCCCTGCCAGTGGGCTGGGGATACCGCTCAGGGATCGCCTGCTCGCAAAGCTTACGGAGATAAGACTTCGACGTCTCGCCCTCGGGCACATCAAAGGATGGAAGCTTATGCTCGCCGAAGGTGAGCTTCACCTGGCAGCGCTCGGCGATCTTCGCCGTATTTTCTATAGCGCCGGGGTACTCGCCCAGAATGGCCTCCATTTCCGCGCCGCTCTTGCAATAAAACTCTTCATTGGCAAAGCGGAAATGATTCGGGTCGTCCAGCGTATTTCCTGTAGAAATGCAAAGCTTGATTTCCTGGCTCCCGGCGTCTTCCTTCTTGGTATAGTGGAAATCATTGGTCGCCACCAGCCCCAGGCCGTACTCCTTTGCGAGAGATGCCAGCACCGGGCGCACCTCCGCTTCCTCGGGGAGACTATGGTTCTGCAGCTCCAGGAAATAATTTTCCTTACCGAAGGTGTCGATGTAGAAATCAATCACCTTCCGCGCTTCCTCCATGTCGTGATTTAGAATCGCCTGGGGGAGTTCCCCGGCCACGCAGGCCGACAGCGCGATGATCCCCTTGTGATACTTGCGGAGCAGCTCATGATCCGCCCGGGGCTTATGGAAATAGCCCTCGGTCCATGCCTTCGAGCAGATCTTGATGAGATTCTCGTAGCCCTCATTATTTTCTGCCAAAAGGATCAGGTGGCCCAGCTTCTCCTTCTCCCCCTTGGGCCGCTCGAAACGGCTGCCCCGGGTCACATAGACCTCACAGCCCAGGATGGGCTTTATCCCCTGGGCCATACATTCTTTATAGAGATACACAGCGCCATACATGACGCCGTGGTCCGTGATGGCCAGCGCCGTCTGTCCCATGTCCTTCACATGGGACACCAGCTCCTTGATGCGGCAAGTGCCGTCGAAGAGGCTGTACTCCGTATGCACATGCAGATGGACAAATGGGTCCATGGTATTCATGGGTTTCACTTCCTTTATATTGGTTCGTAAGAACGGTGGGTTGTTTAGTAATCAGCGGTCAGTGATCAGTGATCCGTACGCGTTTAGCGATAGCGTCATATAGCTTAAATCGGCTAGCG
>CAVKMC010000038.1:0-11112 GCA_963657285.1 Agathobacter sp. | reverse complement strand
AGCACGTACTGACTACTAATTTCCGTCTACCGACTAGGTCCGCTCAAAATAGCTTCTTCAGCTTGCCCAGGAACCCTGATTTCTTTTCCAACTCCTCTTCCTTCGGCGCTTCTTTTGGGGACGCCGTCGGCGGTTTTACTTTTTCCTCCGACGGGATAAAGGGCGGCGGCGGGGTGAAGGTGGGCATGTGGAGCACCGGGGGCTTCACTCTTTGCGGCGCCACCCGATGGGTATTCGCGCGGACCGGGCGAGCCTCGCTGCGGCCATAAGGGACGTAATGGTAGGCTTTCGCCGAGGGATCCGGCACATTGCGATCGCAAATGTAGCGGGTGGGATTGAAGGCATTTCCTTCCAGCCGCTCGAGGAGCATAGATGCCATGACCTGCGGCGAGAAATAGGAGAAGGGAAGCGGCGGTGCCATGCGGGCGATGGAGGAAAGAAAGCTGCTCTTCACCTCCGGCATGGTCATGTGAAGGCCTCGCCGGATTTCATCCATCAGAAGGATCGTGCCTTTCTGGGTGGGAAATAGATTTTCATAAGGCACTAGATTATTTTTACTTCCCATGCCAGACATATCCATGAAGAAGACAAGGTACAGATACGACAGCGCTTCCTCATTTCTTTTGATGCGCAAATAAAAATTCGCTACCGTGTAGTATACCTTGCGCAGCTTCGACCATTCGCCGGCCATAATGTAAAGGGCCATTTTCTGCTCAAAGGCGCGATAGAGGATTGTACGGGCGGTGTAGGCTTCGCCGCGAGAGGCAAGCGCCGTCTGGGACTCGCCGATTTCCCCTTCCGTCAAACCATAATTTTCCCGGGCATTCAGGATGTAGGCCATGTGGCGGCCCACCTCCGCCTTCCCTTCCCGAGTGAGCACGTACACCTTCGGGACGCCATAGGCATAGCTCTTCTCCGGCACCTTCGCGATGACCCGGCCCACCAATTCCGCATGAGTCCCCTCACCGGAAAGCTGGTGATGGATAAGAAAATCCGACAGCACCTTGTCCGGCAGCGTGGACAACATCTCCGATGGCTTGCTATAGCGGATCCAGCCATTTTCAAGAAGCGAGGAAATCCGCCCATCCGCGTCGCTGCCGTAGAGGCTGTACTTATACGGCGGCACCTTGTGATGCACCGGCTTGCCGTCGAAGTAGTCTAAGAGCAAAATGTCCTTGATGGAAAGTCCCATGGCGTCCTCCTTTCTTTGAAATTAAAATTTTCCATTCTTAAGTATAATACAGGGGGCGGGGATTTGGCTAGGGGGGTTAGTAGTCGGTGGTCAGGCTGCACGCATAGCGAAGTGAGGAGTGAGGAGTGAGGAGTGAGGAGTGAAGGTGCGCCGCACAATTCATAAAGCGGCGCGAGTTTCGAAATAGGAAATCGCATACCCGCATCAACATAGCTTATAAGCCAGGAGCTTTGAACCCTGATAGTGACACTTGGCATTTAACTGCGTTTCGATAAAGCGGGCAAAGTAACTCTCGCCTCCATCGTTGGACATGCCTACTGCCACGAGTCGAGCTCCAGGCTCCTAGCTATGTCGTCACAGTCAAATGCGATAATTTTCTAAAACTTGCGGCGCTTCTTAATTTGTGCGCCGTGCCACCACTCCTCACTCCTCACTCCTCACTTTACCGCCCCCTTGCGCTCCCCGCCCCCTGCGATGCATAATAGAAAAATCGAAAAAGGGGGAGATTTCCATGGATAACGAAAGAAAGGGCGCGCTCTATGTCTTTGCCGGCGGCGCGCTTTGGGGAACCATCGGCGTCTTTGTGATGATCATGGCGCGGATGGGATCATCGGCAGAGCTCACCGGATTTCTGCGGATGGCCTTCGCCTTCCTCATCCTTCTCGCCGGGACGGTGTGGCAATTCGGATGGAAATCCTTCCACGTGGACCGGAAGGCCCTCTTTGCCTGTGCCCTCCTAGGACTCATCTGCCAGGGGATTTATAATATTTTCTACAATAAAGCCATCGTAGAAATCGGCATCACCCTATCGGCGGTGCTTTTGAATTTGGCGCCGCTGTGCACCATGATTTCCTCTCGCATTCTTTTCAGCGAAGTGATCAAGCTGCGAAAGGTCATGGCCATGGCCCTCTGTATGGCCGGCTGCGCCCTCACGGTCACCGGCGGCGAATTTTCTTTAGAGGGTATTTCTCTCTTCGGTCTCCTCATGGCTGTGGGCTCCGGCGTCACCTATGGTATGACCTCGGTCTTTGGCGAAATGGCCGGCGGCCGGGCGAACGCCTGGGTCATCAGCACCTATAGCTACCTTTTCGCCGCTATCTTCCTTGGGATTTTCACCAGCCCCTTCGCCAGTGGACTGCCGTCCTTGGAAATATCCGTGGTGGGCTTTCTCTACGCCCTCATCCCCACCGCCTGGGCCTACCTTCTGTATTATCAGGGCGTTCAGAAAATCACCGAGAACAGCCGCGTCCCCGTCATCGCCTCCGTGGAAACGGTGGTCGCCGCGCTCCTCGGTGTCCTTCTCTTCGATGAGATCCTGGGGCCCATCCATATCCTGGGGATCGGGATGGTGATGGGATCCATTGGGCTCATGAATGGCAGCAAAAAGGGATAAGAAAATAGGGACGCGTTTACCTGCTTCCCCGCTACCGTTATACGGTTAATGGTATTGAAAAAGCAGGCATTACCCGTCCTAGCAAGCCCTCTTAGACCGCGCCTTATCCCTTGTCCCTTATCCCTAAGTTCACCTAAACCCTCCTATCTCCCGATTGATCTCGCCGGCGATCATTTGCTTGGCGTTCCAGTCGCCGTGGATGCCGTCTAGGGCTAGCTCGGCGGGCATGACCTCGAAATTTTTGAAGGGCGCGGCGGTGTCGATGTGGGGCTGGCTGCGGATGAATTCATTCACTCTGTCCACGGAGGCGCGCCAGCCTTCATAGGTGGTCTCGCCGTAGTATTTCTGGATCTGGTCCGGGTTTAAGGGGACGATGGTTAAGAGGATGGGCGTGATGCCGTGGGCGCGGCATTTGTCGGAAATATGTTGTAAATGGCCGATGACTTTTTCTGGAGGCTGGCCCATGCGGAGGTCATTGATGCCGCCCATGATGAGGAGAGTCTTCACGTGGAAGGGGAGCACGTCCTTTTCGAAACGGTTCTCCATCATTTCCGTGGTGTCGCCGCTCTTGCCCATATTGATGGCCGGGAAATCGAGGTAGGCTACGTAACTGTAGGCCATGTCCGCCGGACTGTGGTAGAGGTGCCCGCCGCCCTGGGTGATGCTGTCGCCGAAGATGCCCACGTCGATGCGGGCTTCCGGGCTGTTTCTCACCTTCTCGGGAAGGCTCCAGCTGCCCACCGGATTTCCTTCCGAGGAAATACCGCGGACCCGCCAGTAGTAGGTGCCGATGCGGGGACTTTGGTCGTAGACGTTGGAGAGGGTGGTAACGGTGCTCCACACCCGATGCTTCGACGGGCGGAAGTCGTTCACGTTCTCGGGATATTCCTTGGTCACCTCCACCTCGTACTTTACAGCCCCCGGAACGCCGGCGTAGGTGTAGACCGGATAGAGGAGAGTAGCGCCGTTTCCGGGATGATAGACCTTCGGGTACGGCGCGCGGCGGCCGATGGATTTCGCGGTGCTGCGAAGCTCCCGAGGCGAGGAGAAGGGGCCGATGCCTTCCCACTCGGCGTTGATAGGACGGACCCGCCAGTAAAGATTTTCTAAATCCCCCAAGCTACCCCGATCGATCAAAACTTCGCTGGTGTAAATTTTTTTATTGTGATAGAGCGGCGCTTCGGATGGCTGATTCCGATCCAGATCCGCCGGAAGGCCGCGGAATATTTCCACTTCATAGCGCACAGACTCCGGGTCATCGGGCCAGGACAAAAGCAGCAGCGGCGAGGCTGCCTCGTAGGACGCTTCCTTCGTGGTGGCATTCGCCATGAGCACGGAAGCCATGTCCGTCTCCGCGAAGGCGGAAAGGGGAATGATGCCCAGGAGGGCGAAAATGCATAAAAGTTTGTATTTTATCATTTGGTTTCTCGAATTACAAAAAGGGATAAGGCGCATTTACCTGCTTCCTCATAGCTAGGAGCTTGGAGCCTGGAGCTTGGAGCTCTGTTGGCGTCAGTAAGCATACTTGTCGATAGAGTCATGGAGCAAGGCGGTTTTAGCTCTATCGCTTGGCATATCTCCTGACGCTAGCCGAGCTCCAAGCTCCTAGCTCAAAGCTCAAAGCTATGAGGGAGCAGGTAAGCAGATCCCCATCACTACACGCCTAGGTACTCTTTCATCAGCCGCTTGGCATCGGGGTTCCCGGCGGCTTCGCTTTTTCTAAACCATTCTTCCGCAGCGCGGAGGTTTCTTGGGGTACCGATGCCTTGGGCGTAGCAGATGGCGAGGAAATTTTCGGCTCGGGTGTAGCCATAGGCGGCAGCCTTTTGGAAATGGGAGAGCGCTTTCGCTTCCTCATGCTCCATGAGGGCGATTTCTCCCAAGAGGGACATGGCCTCCACCTGCCCGCCATGAGCGGCAGCGGTGAGGTAGCGCTTGGCGAGGAGAGTATTCTTTTTCGCACCAATGCCCTCGGCGTAGCATTTCCCCAGGTAGGTCATGCCGTCAATGTCACCGGCGTCGGCGGCCTTGGTGAGCCACTCGATGGCCAGATCGGGATCCTTGGGCCCGGCGGTGCCCATGAGATGGAGCATGCCGATGGCGCTGGCGGCCCGAGTGTAGCCAAGCTCCCAGGATTTTTCGTAAAGCTCCATGGCTTTCTTGTAATCGATGTCCGTGCCGCGGCCGTAGAAATAGCAGTCGCCCCATTTGAAATAACAAACCGCCGAGCCGCGCTCAGCGCCTTGACGAAAATAATGGAACGCCTTCTCTGCATCGGCAGGGACCCCATTTCCTAAAACATATAGCGTCCCCAGCGCATCACAGGCCTCGCTATTTCCATGATCCGCCGCCCGCGTGAAGCAAAGGATTGCTTTCTCCTCATCCGCCTCGGTGCCGATGCCGCAATAGAAGCAGTCCGCCAGGTGGGCCTCCGCTTCGTGGTAGCCCTTGGCCGCGCCCTCTAGGAAATAGCCGTAGGCCTTCTTTGCATCATAGCCGGGGAAATCGCGATTCATATATATATTTCCCGCGTCGGTCATGGCCATGACGAGGCCCTTTGCTGCCGCCTTCTCGTACCAGGCGAGAGCTTTTTCCAAATCCTTTTCCGTGGCAAGCCCCTTCTCGTAGGATTTCCCGATCTGATGCATGGCGAAGGGATCGTCATCAAACTTTGCGCCGCGAATTTTTTTCATCCATTTCCGGTAGGCTTCCTTGTCCGCGCCGCCGCTTCGGGATGAGAGCATATACATATCCGCCAGTCCCTCGCCGGCGGCGTAGGCCTTGTCCATGTACTCCAGGAAAATGTCATCGTCCCGGGTCATAAAAATCCCATATAAATAGAAGAGTCCCATCAGGTATAAGGCTCTTCCATTGGTTTCCTCTTTGGTTATCACTCGGAGCAGTGCGAAGCTCTTCGCAAATTCTCCGGCTAAAAATAATTTTTCTGCGTCCTTCACATCCGCCATGATTTCTACCGCCCTTTCAGTGATTTGCTTTTTATTATAAGGAAAGCGGGAGGAAGGTTCAAGATGTAGAAGGGATAAGGTGCGCTTACCTGCTTTGACATAGCTAGGAGCTTGGAGCTCGGCTGGTGTCAGTAGGCATGCTATACGGTAGAGGCAAGAGCTCTTGCTTATCTGCTCCATGACTCTATCGCCAAGCATGCCTACTGACGCACTCAAAGCTCCTAGCTCCTAGCTCAAAGCTATGACGAAGCAGGGAAATGCGCCCCCATTTCCAAATTTCCCCAACAAAAAACAGGCCGAAGCCTGTTTCCTTAATAATTATTCGGCAAGAAATACGTCGGATCCACAGCGGTGCCGTTGATGCGGACCTCGTAGTGGCAATGGGGGCCGGTGCTATTTCCTGTACTACCCACCAGGGCGATGGCGGTGCCCTGCTCTACTTCTTGGCCAGGGCTGACGAGGAGGGCGGAGTTGTGGCCGTAGCGGGTGACCACGCCGCCTTCGTGCTTGATTTCCACCAGGTAGCCGTAGCCGTCCATCCAGGTGGCCTGGGTGACGACGCCGGAGGCGGTGGCAGTGACGGGGACGCCGTAGTTCGCGGCGATGTCGATGCCTTCATGGTAGGTGGAGCCGATGCCGCCGGGGCTTTCGCGGAAGCCGTAGGTGCTGGAGACCGAGCCGCGCACCGGCCAAATGTCCGGCGTGGAGCTGCTGGCCTTGAAGAAGCTACCGGAAATCTGATAGCTATTACTCAAAAGCTGATTGCGCAGGGTCACCATGATTTTGATCTGGCTATCCAGCTTCGTGTCCAGCTGGCGCATGGCTTTCAAAAGCTCGCCGGGATTGGCCAGGTGCTCTGCGGCCTCGGTCTTCTTATGATCCTTGGGGGAAACTCTCTTCGCCTTATCCGGCACCGTGGAGGCGCCGCCCTGGCCGCCGGTGGTGCTTGTGCTCATAACAGGCGCAGGCTGGCTTGACTTCACCATGTCCTGCAGCTGGCTGGACAAAGTCTCGATGGTCTTGGATTTTTCTTCCAGGGTCTTCATCTTCTCCTCGGCCATCTGCAGCTGGCCCTGGTAGAGCTGATTCTCCGCGCGAAGGGATCCCATGGAAACCGCGGCGTACACCGCAGTCCCCAGGGAGAGAATCAGAAGTCCCGCGCCCGCCGAAAGGGCGAGCTTTAGTTTTTTTATTTCTTGTAAGGAGAGTGTATAGGTCACCTCTCCTTTTTCTGTATTTTCGGTTTTGGTCATTGGTACCTCGTTTGGCGCTATTGCTTTTAGTGATCAGTGGTCAGTGATCAGGACGCGATTGACTGCTTCGACATAGCTAGGAGCTTTGAGCTGGGAGCTTGGAGCTCTGATAGAGTCACTTGTTATTTAACTGCTTTAAGAGAAAGCGAGCGAAGTACTCTCGCCGCTACTGTGTGGTGTGCCTACTGACACTAGCCGAGCTCCAAGCTCCTAGCTCCTAGCTCAAAGCTATGTCTGCGCAGTCAAATGCGAACCGACTACTAAACCTCCAGCGTCAAGAACGCCACTTAACTATTTCTATCAATCCGCCGGTCGATGGGCTGGGTGATGGAGAGATCCTCTTGTCTCTCCGCCATGACGGGCTCGGCATTGGCGGCCATGTCGGGCATCAGGGTATCGAGGGCCATATTGATGCTGTCAGCCTCTTCGGAGGAGATGGCCTCTTTGCACTGGCCATTTGTGATTTTCTTTGCATAAATGCGGGAGGTGTCATGGCCGGCCAAGGAGGAAAGGATGAAGCCATTGTTCTTTCCATCCAGCACGGTCAAGGAGAAGGAGAGCTTGTCGCCGGTGTCGTCAAAGGCATCGTAGCGCACCAGCCCCACCTTTTGAAAGGAGGAAAGCTGCATGGTAGCCAAGAGCTCCTGCTGGTGCAGCATGCTTTCCGACGAGGTCACCATCTCTCGAAGCTCCCTCACTTCGGTAGACAACCGCAGCTCCAAGGAGCCGCCGTCCTCTCCGTTCATGAAATATTTGTATTTCTTCTCCAACCGCTTCAGTTTATTTCTCATAAGCAGCATCTGTGCGGCTATGAGAAGAAGGAGTGCCAAAAGGATGGCACTGAGTATGTATAAAATGGTATTTTCTGCAAACATTATGTGCTCCGGTGTAAGTGAGGAGTTAGGAGTTAGGAGTTAGGAGTGGTGGTGCGGCGCACAAATTAAGAAGCGCCGCAAATTTGGAAAGTCATGCGCGTTTGAGCGCTTCACCATAACTTTGACGAAGCAAAGACGCGCGCTCTTATTTCAAAAACTACGCGCCGCTTTATGAATTGTGCGGCGCACCACCACTCCTCACTCCTCACTCCTCACTCCTCACTACAAAAATCATATTAGATTTCTAATAGCGAGTACCTTACTCACCGATTCAAAAACTCCGTAATCCTCAAAAATTCTTCGTCATTCTTGAAGGAAATAGAAATGGTGCCGCTGTGGGCTTTTTTGCCGCGGCCCAGCTTGATGGAGACTTGGCTGCCCACGGAGAGCTTCAATTTCTCTTCGATGGATTTGAGATACGCCGCCGCGTCGGAGGGAAGGGGATCCTTCTTCGGCTTCTTGGGCTTCTCCTCTTTTTTCTCCTTCATGAGCCTTTCGATTTCGCGAGCGCTCATGCCATTTTCCAATATTTCCTTGGCGAGGCGCACCTGCTCCTCCGCGCTCTCCAAGGCGAGAAGCGGACGGGCCTGGCCTACGGTCAGTTTCTTTTCCCGAAGCATCGCCTTCACTTCATCGGCGAGGCTGGAAAGGCGCAGGATATTCGCCACATAGGAGCGGCTCTTCCCTACCCGCTCGGCCATGTCGTTCACCGAAAGGGCGTAGGTGTCGATCAAAGTCTGATAGGCTTCGCCTTCTTCGATGGGATTTAAGTCCTCGCGCTGCAGGTTCTCGATGAGCGCCATTTCCGCCATATTATCATCGCTATAAGAAGTGATGATGGAAGAAATCACGGAAAGGCCCGCCAGCTTCGCCGCCCGGAGGCGCCGCTCGCCGGTGACCAGCTCGTATTCGAAGCTCCCATCCTTCTCCCGGCTTCTCACCGTGATGGGCTGGATGAGTCCTTTTTCTTTGATGGAAGAGGCGAGAGCCGCGAGGGACTCCTCATCGAAGTCGCGGCGCGGCTGCCAGGGATTCGGGTGGATCTTGGAAATAGAAAGCTCTATGACCTTCCCCTTCTCGTCCAAGGCGGTGTCGAGGAGATTCGACAGGCCTCTTCCCAATTTACTTTTCCTCACGTTTCAATACCTCCCGAGTCAGCTTCTTGTAAGCCTCCGCCCCTTTGGACTTGGGCGCGTAGGTCAGGATGGGCTCGCCGAAGCTGGGAGCCTCAGATAATTTCACGGTCCGGGGAATCACCGTGCGGAATACCCGGGAACCAAAATATTTCTTCACTTCCTCAGCCACCTGGAGAGACAGATTCGTCCGTCCATCAAACATGGTGAGGAGAATGCCAAGGATTTTGAGCGACGGATTCAGCCGGCGGGACACGATCTGCACCGTCTTCACCAGCTGCGACAGCCCCTCCAGGGCGTAGAACTCTGCCTGGATAGGAATCAAAATGGAATCCGACGCTACCAGTGCATTCAAGGTCATGAGCCCCAAGGACGGCGGGCAATCGATCAAAATGTAATCGTACTCTTCCTTGAGACATTCGATTTTTTGTTTCAAAAGAGACTCTCTATCGTCCATCCCCGCCAGCTCGATGTCCGCACCGGCCAGGTCCAGGGACGAAGGAAGGAGAGAGAGCTTCTTCACCGCCGTCTTCACGATGGCGTCATGGGGATCCGCATCATCTAAGAGCACGTCGTAGAGATTCTTCTGGAAATCCACGTCCTTCGACAAACCGCTGGTGGAATTTCCCTGAGAATCCTCGTCAATCAAAAGCGTCCTCTTGCCACGCTCAGCCAGGTACGCCGAGAGATTCACCGCAGTCGTAGTCTTCCCTACGCCGCCCTTCTGATTGATAATGCTGATAATCACGCCCATAGCCTTCTCCCTTTCATCGATAGTCCTTATTATTTTAAGTCATTTCGTCCGTCATGTCTATGGTAGACTTTGGCGGCCATAGCTCTTACCATCCGTTTCGCCCGTAGTTATCGCATATTTCAGCCGCTATAATCCGCCAGTATCCATCTACTGCTATTTGATAGCCATTTTTAATTGGGGCGCTTTCCGGGGATTTATAGGGGTATTTTGTGGGGTATTTTGGGGAATGAAAACACACGAAAAAGACCGCCTACATATAGGCGGCCTTTTGCTCAGCAGCTAAATTCCAACATTTTCTCCATTCCTTCTATTTTGTCCTGCTGGTTCACATGTGCATATAAATCCATGGTCATCGCAAGGGATGAATGGCCTAAAATCTCTTTCAAGGTATTCGGTGGGATTCCTGCTCTTATCGCCCTGCTGGCGAAGGTATCACGGAAAGCATGCACGGAAAATGGCTCGATAATAATTTGCGGGTTCATCCGGCGGCCTTTCCTTATCTCATAACTTATGATTGAGTTGAAAGAAGAATGTGCAATCATACCCCCATGCTCATTAGGAAATACAAACCCACACAGATTGATAGCCCCTCGGGTATCTCTCTCCATTTGCATCTGTTCCTTTATCAAAGCTCGGATAGCCGTATTCATAGGGATCAGCCGTTTAGATTTCTTTGTTTTCGGCGTTTCGCCTATTATCCATTTCCCTTCTTTATCCCTGGTGGCCGTTTTCTGTATACGGATCATCCCATTTTTAAAATCAAGGTCACCCCATTGCAGCGCCATACATTCACCTATACGGACGCCGGTATATAGCATAAATTTAAACGCGTTAACGTATCGGGTTCTTTTTGCCAGTAGAAAGAAGTCTCTCAATTCCTGCTCGCTCAATTCCCTATGTACCGTCTCCCTCGCCGGTGGTTTCGTGGCCTTCATTATTGGAATTCCCACCATCACACTACGTGAAATCACTTCTTCCTGCACCGCTGCTTTTAGGATCGTTGTAAGCACACGTCGGGCAAAGTTTGCCGCGCCCACTCCACGCTTATCGGCTATCTGATTAAGCAAATTCACAACAGAGCGCCGCTCTATTGCTCTAATTTTCTGCTTCCCCAGCGCGTCCGCGATACTATTTTTATAAACCACCTTATAAGAATGAATCGTTGATCCCTTCACCGTCCTTTCCTTCTGCTCCAGCCATTCTTTGAAATACTCATCCAGTGTGATCTTATCATTCGACTTGTACGCCCCGGATTCGATTTCCCTTTCCTTCTCTATTCTTTTCCGTTTGCATTCTGCTACAGAGGTACCGCCTACAGAGCAACGCACGCCCATGTAGGTGAAACGGTACTCGAAGCCGCCGCCAGCGCGCTTCCTCATGCCTTCCGGCATCCTTGCCATATTGCCCAGCCCCTTTCTTATCGTAAAATATCATTGATTCATCAGAAATCACTTTATCCACCCATTACAGGCGCTCGCGGTATGTCCTTGGTAAACTTATCGCAGCACATAGCGCCAGCGCCTCACAGGCGATTTTAGAGCGGTAC
>CAVKMC010000037.1:0-11225 GCA_963657285.1 Agathobacter sp. | reverse complement strand
CCCCGAATCCGGCACAAAAACGTCGAAGGGAAGCCATATCAATATCGTCATTAACATGAAGCAAAAGGTACAAATCCCCAGCGTGGTGGGCATGTCTTTGTCCGACGCGAAGAATACCCTCTCTTCCATGAAGCTGGTGATCGGAAAGATTTCCGCAGCCGAAGGCTCCAATGTGGAAGACCCGGATGCGGTGGTTCTCTCCCAGGATCCGGCCAGCGGCGAAGTGCTTGATAGCCGTGTGGTCAATCTCACCGTGGGCGTGAAAGCCAAGGAGAAAAAGACCGGCACTGTGAATATTTCCATCCCGAAGGGTGGAAATGCGCGCCAGGTAGATATTTATGTGGTTGATGATACCGGTAAGCATACGGTGTACAGCGGCAAAGCCAGCCCTGATAGCACGGTGACCAAAGACGTATCCGGCACAGGTAAGGTGCGGGTACAGGTCGTCATTGACGGCTCTGTGGTACAGGATCGGGAGCTGTAATCGTGGAAGGTATTATTTTAAAAAATCAGAATGGCTATTTCTCCATTTTGGGAGAAGGGGCCAGTCTCACGCTCTGTCGTTCCCGCGGGAAATTGAAGCAGAAAACCAATATCCTGGTGGGTGACAGGGTGGACTATGAGACCGATAAAGGCAGCGAAGCGGTGATCACCAAGGTACATCCTCGGAAGAACTGCCTTCACCGCCCGCCGGTGGCGAATATCGATCAGTTGGTCCTGGCCAGCGCTATCCGCACGCCGGACCTCAATATCTATTTGCTGGATAAAATGGTGCTTTTGGCGGAAGACGCAGACATCGAGCCTATCATTGTAATCAATAAATGTGACCTCGCTCATGAGGAAGCGGAAAGGGTGAAGGCCTATTATGAAAAGGCCGGCTACGCTTGCTTCCTCACGTCGGCGGTAACAGGGGAGGGCGTAGAAGCACTGAAGGCCCATCTGACGGGCCCCATCGTTTCCTTCTCCGGACCTTCCGGCGCGGGGAAATCCAGCCTCCTCAATCAGATTTTGGAGGAAAGCCGATTTGCCTCCGGTGCCGTAAGCCGCCAAACCGGCCGCGGACGGACTACCACTCGCCATGCAGAGCTTGTGAAAACGCCATCGGGCATCCTTTTCATGGATACGCCAGGATATACACTTTTGGATGTACTTCATATTTCCAAAGAGGATTTACCCTATCTTTTCCGCGATTTCCGTCCTTACCTGGGAAAATGCCGTTTCAATAACTGCATCCACCATAAGGAGCCGGACTGCGCCGTGAGAGAAGCCGTAGCAGCAGGGGAGATCCAAGAGCGACGGTACCAGTCATATATCGAGGTATTGGAGGAAATCAAATCCTCTACAGACAGGAGGCCATTATGAAAATTGCACCATCCCTTTTATCCGCTGATTTTGCAAATCTGGCATCGGAATTACAGGATATCGAAAGAGGGGGAGCAGACCTGGTCCACCTGGATGTGATGGATTACCATTTCGTGCCAAACCTCACCTTCGGCGCGCCTATCATCAAGGCGCTGCGTCCCCATACGAAACTTCCCTTTGACGTGCATCTCATGACCGAGCATCCGGAGACCTACTTCGGAGATCTCGAAAAAGCAGGGGCCGACATGATTTCCTTCCATGCCGAAGCAGCCATTCATCATGACCGCCTGGTGCATGACATCCAAGAACGAGGCATGAAAGCAGGCATCGCTCTGAATCCGGGCACTCCTTTGGCCATGGTAGAGGAGCTCCTTCCGATCCTGGACTTCGTCCTCATCATGTCTGTCAATCCGGGCTTCGGAGGGCAGAAATTTATCCCTTACTCCTTGGATAAGATCCGGCGTCTTCGGAAAATGGCAGATGCCATCGGAAGAAACGACCTGGATATCGAAGTGGATGGCGGCGTAGGTCCTGGAAATATCCAGAGCTTAGCTGATGCCGGTATCACCATCTCCGTAGCAGGCTCCGCCGTCTTCGGGAAGGAAGACCGGAAGGCAGCTATCGAAGCATTGAAGGTATAAAGTAGGCGGTAGTCGGTGGTCGGTAGTCGGTGGTCGGTGGTCGGTAGTCAGTTGATGCTTTTGATCCTATTCCCACGCTATCTCAGATAGGGATGGGAATAGAGTCAAAAGCAACTGTGGGGAATAGAGCTACATGCGTACTGACTACCGAATACCGACCACCGACCACTAAAAATTAAAAAACCAAATAAAAAAGACTGTGCGACAGATACACAGTCTTTTTTATTTTGGTTTCAGAAAACTTACGCTATATCAGTCAGTAAGTGATTAGGCTTCTACTGTTACGTTTGCAGCCTGAGGTCCTCTTGCACCATCAATAATTTCGAAATCGACCTTCTGGCCTTCATTCAGTGTTTTGAAGCCATCAGCCTGAATAGCGGAGAAATGAACGAAAACGTCGCCGCCTTCTTCTCTTTCAATAAAGCCGTAGCCTTTTTCTGCACTGAACCACTTAACTGTACCTTTCATGGGTATTCCTCCTAAAAAAATTACTTTCCTTGCTCCTAAATGAGCATAGCTCAACAATAACATAAAATGATAGTTCAGTCAATAAAAAACATAAGAAAATATCGACTGGGAGAGCCATTTCCTGCCTCGTCATAGCTAGGAGCTAGGAGCTAGGAGCTTGGAGCTTGGAGCGCGCCATATCCCTTATCCCTTTATGGTCGTCTGTGCTATAATGTAGTTGTTTGTATTCTCATATCGAGGTGAAAATAAAATGATGCAACCTAATACGATTAGACATTACTTGAGTGAGGATGGGATCCGGCTCACAGTGGCAGATACGTCTCATTTGGCACTGGAAGCGGAGTCCATCCATCATTTGCCGCAGGCGGCAGCTATGGTGCTGGCGAAGGCTATGACCGGCGCGGCGATTCTGATCAATGATTTCAAAAATCACGAAGGCATTACCCTGAAGTGGGTGACCGGCAGTCCTATCGGCGTGATCCATGTGGACGCCTATGATGGCCGCTTCATTCGCGGTTTCCTGGATAATCCGGAAGGCGCGGAAGGGGTGCCCTGTGACACGGTGCATGAAGCAGCGCTTGTCAGCACCGCCGGCCAGCTTTTCGTGACTCGCTACTCTCTCTTGAAACAGCCCTATACCAGCGCGGTAAATTTCCAAAATGGAGATATTTCCGCTTGCCTCACGGAGTACTTGAATACGTCGGAGCAGACGCTTTCGGCGGTGAAGCTGGATCTCCAGATGACCCCCTCGGGGGATATTATCCGTTCCGGCGGTTTCCTGGCGCAGCTCATGCCAAAGGGAAATATGGCCGCCTTCGCAGAGCTTTTCCGCGATCTGGATAAATGGGATCTCACCAAAGAGGACGAGGAGGAAGGTTCTCTCCAGAAGCTCCTCATTCAGGGGAAATTCCAAATTCTGAAAGACGGACCGCTTTCTTTCCGCTGCACCTGCTCGGAGGAACGCATCCGCTCGACGCTCATCACCCTGCCGGAAAGCGAAAAAGCAGGGCTCTTAGAGGATCCTTCTATAGAAATCGTATGTCCTTACTGTGACAAGAAATATACCATCCCCCAGGAACAGCTAAAGAAATGGTTCGATGAAGCGAAAGGAGCCAAGGCACAATGAAAAAATTAGCATTTATCGGCGGCACCGGCGTATATGACCCGGTCCTTTTGGAGAATGTGACAGAGCATGTAATTTACACCCCTTATGGACCGGCAAAATATGAATCCGGTTTCTTTGAAGGCAAGGAAATCATCCACTTGGCTCGTCACGGCCTGCATCACACCATCCCGCCGCACAAGATCAATTACAGAGCCAATATTTTTGCACTGAAAATGCTAGACGTGGGAGCGGTAATCACCACCACGGCTGTGGGCTCTCTGAATCCGGACTACAAGCCCGGCGAATTGGTATTGATTGACCAGTTCATTGATATGACAAAGTCCAGAGAAGGCACCTTCTACGATGGAGGCCTTTACAAGATCGCTCATATCGATATGACCCATCCCTATTGCGAATCCCTCCGGAAAGCCATCCTGGCATCGGGTGAAAAGGAAGGCATTGTCGTACATCCTCATGGCACATACATCTGCACCGAGGGACCGCGCTTCGAGACGCCGGCAGAAATCAAAGCGTATCGCATGTGGGGCGCTGATGTGGTAGGCATGACCAATGCACCGGAGTGCCAGCTGGCTAGAGAAGCGGAAATCTGCTATGCCACCATTTCCATGGTCACCAACTTTGCTGCCGGTATTTCTGAAACAGAACTGACCCATCAGGAGGTTTTGGACTGCATGATGCAGAATGGGAAGAATATGCTCCGCATCGTGACAAACCTTTTCAAAGACTATGATGTGGAGAAGGACTGCCACTGCCGTCACGCTGCAGAGGATTTCGGAGGATTTAAGGTATGAGCAATGGGCTGAAACCGATCGAATGGACCGGCCATTCCCTGACCCTTTTGGACCAGACGGCGCTCCCCGGCACATTATCCTTCATCGATTGCAACCATTATCAGGAAGTAGCCTCTGCCATTGAGCGCTTAGCAGTTCGCGGTGCGCCGGCTATCGGTGTGGCCGCCGCCTATGGGGTATATCTGGCCTATCTGAATTGCCAAAAGGAAGAAAACTTCGAGAAATCCTTCGTGGAAGCTTGTGAAACCATCCGAAACGCCCGTCCTACGGCGGTCAACCTTTCCTGGGCGGTGGATGAGATGCTACAGGTGTATCATTCTGTCCCGGCAGAGGAAGCCAAAGAAGCGCTCCTTCGCCGGGCCAAGGAAATCGAGGCAGAAGACAAAGCCACCTGCCAGGCCATTGGTGATAATGGGGCAGACCTCTTCCAAGGGAAGAAGGAGCTTCACATCCTGACCCATTGCAATGCCGGCGCCTTGGCTACGGCTGGCATCGGCACCGCCCTTGGGGTCATCCGTATGCTCCACGCAAGAGGTCAGATTTCCTGCGTCTATGCCGATGAGACCCGTCCGCTCTGCCAAGGGAGCCGCCTCACGGCTACGGAGCTTGTGAAGGATGAGATTCCTTGCTGCCTCATTTGCGACGATATGGCGGCTTCGGTGATGCGAGATAAGCATATCGATGCCATCATCGTAGGGGCCGACCGCATCGCAGCCAATGGGGACACCGCCAATAAAATCGGCACCTATGGCTTGGCCGTCATGGCGGCATATCACCATATCCCGTTCTACATCGCCGCACCGTTCTCCACCTTTGATTTCTCTATCGCAACGGGCAAGGAAATCGTCATCGAAGAGCGCGATCCCGATGAAGTTCGCAAAATCAATGGCGTCTATTCTGCGTCGAAGAATGTATCCGTCTTTAATCCGGCCTTCGATGTGACTCCATCGGAGCTCATCACCGGCATCATTACTGAAAGAGGAGTCCTCACGGCTCCCTATACTGTTTCTGTAGCGCAATACGAAAGGAGTATTTCTAAATGAGTGAATCTATGATTCGTGATATTTCCCTTGCCGATGAAGGCATCCAGCGCATCCAGTGGGTAGAGAAATTCATGCCCGCCTTGAATGCTCTCCGCGAGGAATTCTCCAAGGACCAGACCTTCAAAGGAAAGACCATCGTCATGTCCATTCATCTGGAAGCCAAGACCGCTTACCTGGCGTTGACCCTCCAGGCGGCCGGCGCCAACGTCATCTGCACCGGCAGCAATCCGCTGTCCACCCAGGATCCCATCGCCGCAGGCCTCGTGAAGAAGGGCGTCACCGTCTATGCATGGCATGGCTGTACCGAAGAGGAATACACCATGTTCCTGAATAAAGCCCTGGACCATATGCCGGACATCATCATCGACGACGGCGGCGACCTGGTGCATCTGCTCCATACCACTCGCAAGGAATGTCAGAAGAACCTGATCGGCGGCTCTGAAGAAACCACCACCGGCGTTTATCGCCTGAAAATCCTGGAAAAGGAAAATAAGCTGGAATTCCCGATGATCGCCGTCAATGATTCCTACTGCAAATATCTTTTCGATAACCGCTACGGCACCGGCCAGTCCGCTTGGGACGGCATCATCCGCAGCACCAATCTCACCGTCACCGGGAAGACCGCCGTCATCGCCGGCTATGGCTGGTGCGGCAAGGGCTGCGCTATGCGTGCCAAAGGCTTGGGCGCTCATGTCATCGTCACCGAAGTGGATCCCATCAAAGCCATCGAGGCCGTAATGGACGGCTTCGAAGTGATGCCTATGGACGAAGCTGCGAAAGTGGGGGACATTTTCCTCACCGTTACCGGCGACATCGACATCATCACAGAAAAGCATTTCCTCTCCATGAAGGACGGCGCTATCTGCGCCAATGCAGGCCACTTTGACTGCGAAGTCAGTCGCACCGACCTGGAGCGCATCTGCGTTTCCCACTACGAAGCCCGTAAAAATATCGAAGGCTACCAGCTGGCGAATGGCAAGACCGTATTCCTCATGGCCGAAGGCCGCCTGGTGAATCTGGCAGCCGGCGACGGACATCCGGCAGAAATCATGGACCTTTCCTTCGCTATGCAGACCCTGGCAGCTCGCTACCTTCTGCAGCACGGCAAGGACATGAAACCGGCCGTTTACACACTGCCTCATGAGCTGGATACCCGCATCGCCTCCATCAAGCTGGCGTCCATGGGATATAAGATCGACGTGCTGACAGACGCACAGAAGAAATACCTGGGCTTGGACTAAGGAGGCATCATGGCTGTACTCATTAAAAATATCGGGCTCTACAGAAACGGAAAGGTAGAAGAAAATCAGAATATTTCCATCGAAGGGAAATATATCAAAGACTTTCCGGCGGCGCCAAAAGACGAGGACTATACAGAAATCATCGACGGCAAGGGCATGATGGCCATGCCCGGCTTGGTGAATACCCACACCCACGTGGCTATGACCCTTTTCCGGAGCTATGCCGATGATATGGAGCTCATGGACTGGCTTCAGAATAAAATCTGGCCGGCAGAAGAGCACTTGGACGACGACATCGTGTACTGGGGGAGCACCCTGGCCTTTGCAGAAATGATCCGCGGCGGCACCACCGCTTTCTGTGATATGTACATGTTCATGGATTCCTGCGGAAAGGCTGCCGACGCAGCGGGCATCCGCGGCAATCTGGCCCGCGGCCTTGCGGGCGTGAGCCCGAACGCCAAAGCCGCTCTCGCGGAAAATGTAGCCCTTTTCCACGACTGGGATGGAGCAGGGGACGGCCGTTTCAAAGTCATGCTGGGACCTCACGCCCCATACACCTGCCCGCCGGCTTATATCAAGGAAGTACGGGACGCTGCCATGAAAGAAGGCATCCCGATCCACATCCACCTGTCTGAAACCAAAGGGGAAGTGGAAAACTGCCTCAAAGAATATGGCAAGACTCCGATTGCCCTCATGAATGACCTGGGCCTTTTCGATCTGCCCACCTTAGCAGCCCACTGCGTCCATGTGACCGATGAAGACATCGCCATCATGAAAGAAAAGCATGTCCGCGTGGCACACAATCCGGGCAGCAATCTGAAGCTGGCCAGCGGCATTGCACCGGTCACCAAGATGAGAAAAGCCGGCGTCACCGTAGGCCTTGGCACCGATGGAGCGTCGAGCAATAACAAGCTGGATATGTTCGCCGAAATGCGCCTGGCTGCTCTCATTCACAAAGCCAATGAATACGATCCCTTCGCCATCACCGCGACGGAAGCTATGGAAATGGGCACCGTAGAAGGGGCGAAATGCCTCGGCTATGACAACCTGGGGAAACTGGAAAAAGGCGCTCTGGCAGACATCGTCCTGGTAGACAGAAGCGGATTCCACTGGCAGCCGCGCTTTGATAGCGTATCCCTTGCCGTCTATGCAGGCAACTGCATGGATGTAGACACCGTGCTCATCAACGGCAAGACCGTCATGCGCCACAAAGATCTCTTGACCATCGATGTGGAAAAGATGCAGGCAGAAGTCGCCAGAGTCACCGATAAGCTCTACGCCTTCAGCAAATAAGCCATCTTCCTAAAAAAGAACAGATATTCCTTTGAGAAAAAATCTCCTCAAAAGAATATCTGTTCTTTTTATTGCTTATATTTAGGTTCCCGATAATTTAAGGTTATCGGAAATAAATATTTTCTCCCTTCTCACTTTTTAAGAAAATGGTATTTTTCATTACCTTTTGGCTATTTGGGTTTGGTACATGGATGTTAAGGCATCTTGTAATACCTGGGAAAAATTGATTTGTCTTGATTCAGCGTAAGTGTTTAGCCATGCTGGGATGGTTAGATTTTTCCGAACAGCTTTATCTCCGTATTTTTCAGCATATGCGTCCATATCCAAAACAAGCAAATTGACAAAACCGTCTGGATTTTGTAGCTGAATGGTTTTTATATCAGATGCTTTCGGCACCGGATTTCCTTCTTCCATTTCGTCTAGTACCCAGCCAGAGGCTGCATCTGTTGCCATAGTTAACGCCTCTTCCAGTGAATCGCCTTCACTGATACAACCGGGAAGATCGGGGACGATTACGGTATAGGCGCCTTGTTTCTCTTCGCATGGATAAAAACATGCCGGATAAAGTAATTTTTTCATAGAAATCACTCCTTTGCGTTATATGTATCGAGTTATGTTAATTCCTGCAGCGGTAAATATTGTTTTTACTGTACGTTTATCTAAATCTCCGCGGTGACAAGGGATTGTTATTTTCCCTGGCTTGAGCGGATGTATATATTGGTAGTGTGAGCCTCTAATGGCTTTCTGTCTCCAGCCATTTTCTTCTAGTATCCGTATTATTTCCTTGAATTTCATTATGCTCCCCCTTTACTATCATTATACGCATTATGCGCATTTTGTAAAGCGGGTATGCGATTTTCCTAGCGCATATCCTTCCATTCATGATATGATAGCAAGAAATACAAGAAAAGAAGGTATATGTGATGGATACAGAAAAAATAACCGCAGCGCCGAAGAAGAAGCTGCTACATATCGAATTTTTGCGGTTTCTTTGTATTTGGCTGGTCATGTTCACCCATACGGCTACGGCGGGATTTTCTATTTTTATCCTGCGACCGGATTCCTTTTTTTATCCGCTTTACTTGGCCGTGCCTTTCTGGGTGAAAACTGCGGTGCCGATTTTCTTTATGATTTCCGGAGCCCTTTTATTGGGACGGGAGGAACCGATTTCTACCATTTTCAAGAAGCGCATTTGGCGATTTCTGCAGGTGATTTTTGTTTTTTCTCTGATCAACTATGTGTGGTTTTATCATAATCTACCGCTGACCATCCCAGGGCATATGGCCAAATTCTTCACCATGATGTACTCGTCAAACATGGCGACGGCCTACTATTTCCTTTATATTTATATCGGCTTCCTCCTGATGCTGCCCATTTGGCGAAAGCTGGTGAAGGCCATGACGAATACCCTCTTCCTCTACCTCATCGGCCTCAATCTGTTCTTTGTGGGTTGTGTGCCGGTGATTTCCTATCTGATTTTCCAGGGCACCGCAGAAATCAATTATTTCGTAAATCCGCTGCTGGCTATCAGCGAGCCTACCTTTTATTTCCTTATCGGCTACTGGATGGAGCATGTGCTTCCCAAAGAATGGCTCACGAAAGGAAATCTCCTCCGCCTTTTGACTGCGGCTCTCATCGGTACCTGCATCGCGGCAGCTATGACGCATTACCGCGGCGTGCTAGCCGGTGGCATGACAGAAGCGCTTTCCGAAAGATTCTACGACTCCTTCCTTTTCCTGAATACTGCCTTTGTCTTCTGCCTCGCTCGCTGGTACTTCCTGACCCATGAAATATCTATTTCATGGAGCCGCTGCTTGGTGTTTCTCGGAAGCCTATCCTTTGGCGTCATGCTTTTTGAGGAAATTACGAGAAATCTCACCCATGTGATCCTTTCCCGTGTGCTTCTGGTGTACCTTTATCGCTTCCCTTTCATCGATGCGGTCATTTGGATCTGCCTGGCATATGGCTTGGGACTTTTCTTCACTTGGCTCATTCGGAAAATCCCCTATTTCAAAAAATTGATATAAGCAGCGAAAAGCGCACGGCCTGTATGAGTTGTGCGCTTTTTTTGATTTCATGCTCTTTGGAAATACTTTTCGCCCAGAACTTTTTCTCTTTACTGAAAATAATTCTTAAAATACCTATGGAAATATAAAGAACCATTGAGTATAATAAGAAAGGATAAATATATCGCTTTTATTTCCAGAAAAGCTTTTATATTGTGTATACTATTTAGGCCAAAAGCCGAAAGGAAGGTATCATTATGCCGCTCGTAGGAACTACGGAAATGTTTAAAAAAGCGTACGAAGGTCATTATGCCATTGGGGCTTTCAATGTAAACAACATGGAAATCATCCAGGGCATCATGGAAGCAGCCAAGGAAGAAGAATCCCCGGTGATTCTCCAGGCTTCTGAAGGCGCTCGTAACTACGCTGGACAGGAATACATTGTTGGACTCGTGAAAATTGCTCTCCAGGATTACCCGGAGGTCCCCACTACCCTGCATCTGGACCATGGCTCCTCCTTTGAAATCTGCAAAGCCTGCATCGATGGCGGCTTTACTTCCGTCATGTACGATGGCTCGAAGCACTCCTTCGAGGAAAATGTAAAAGTCACCAAACAGATCGTCGAATACGCTCATGACAAAGGCGTAGTGGTCGAAGCAGAGCTGGGCCGTCTCGCCGGCGTCGAAGACCTGGTGAGCGTGGATGCGAAGGACGCTATCTTCACGGATCCGGAAGAAGCAGCAGAATTCGTAGCTCTCACCGGCTGCGATTCCCTGGCCATTGCCATCGGCACCAGCCACGGCGCTTACAAATACAAGGGCGACCCCTACCTGGACTACGAACGTCTGGAAAAAGTGGGCAAGCTCCTCCCGAACTACCCCATCGTCCTCCACGGCGCTTCTACCGTCATTCCTGAATTTGTAGAGAAATGCAACCAGTACGGCGGCGAAGTCCTTGGCGCCAAGGGCGTACCGGAAGATATGCTCCGTAAAGCAGCGACCATGGCTGTCTGCAAGATCAATATCGATACCGATATCCGTCTGGCTATGACCAGCGCCATCCGCGAAGCCCTCATGAAGGATCCTGGCAACTTCGACCCCAGAGGCTATCTGAAACCGGCTAGAGAAGCGGTAAAACAGATGGTGAAGCATAAAATTGAGGCAGTCGTAGGTTCTGCTCATACTATCTAAGGAAATAATGAAAACCGCAGTGACCCGCCGAGTCGCTGCGGTTTTTTCTTTTTGGGTAGTCGGT
>CAVKMC010000036.1:973-11293 GCA_963657285.1 Agathobacter sp. | reverse complement strand
GCCGGATAGAAATGCGCCGCAAGGCGCATAATCAGCACTAGCCTCAAGCATACTACCTTTTGTGTGAAGTTTTGCAGCTTACCCTTTCGCTGGTTGTGCCTCTTACGAGGCACTTCTATCCTCCGCTAACGCGCGCCCCTTCTCCAAGGGGCTACTGCTTAACGCTTGAGTAAAGTAATTATTTTACCTGCTGGTATTTAACCCGCTTAACTTAATAGCATTGCCTCCGGAAGGGGGAGGGCCCGACGGGCGGGGGTTGGAACAAGGGAACTGTTATAGCCTTACCGCTTTTCTTGCCAACCTCCACCGCAAGTGGTCCCCCTCCTTCCAGAGGAAGGAGGTAAAGAAAGGAAGTACTAACTACCGACCACCGACTACCGACTACCGACTACTGATTGCTTAAAGAAAAACCTTCTATCTCCTTATTAAAATATTTCAAAAGCCCCATAGGAAAATCCTCTTTGACAATCCGGAGGCGGTAGAGTAGACTGTATACATATTAATAAAAGTGCAAAGAAGCTCATTTTCTCTTCGGAGGGAATGAGCTTTTTCTGCATCATGGATGCTTTTCATCAGGAATTCAGAAATCAAACGGAAAAGGATCCAAATCTATTTATAAGGGGGATTTGAGATGAGTAAATCAGATGGTTTTGGCAAGAAATATGGCCTTTTGCTATCCTTGATAGCCATGGCCATAGTGTATCTATTTCCTACGCCTGTAGACCTGCCGACAGAAGGGCATCGATTGATCGGCATCCTTGTCTTTGCTGTCATCATCTGGATGACGGAAGGCGTATCCTATCCGGTCAGTGCCTTCGTCATTGTCACCTTCATGGCCTTTGCACTAGGCCTGGCGCCGAATCCGGCAAAGCCCGGCGCTATCCTTGGCACTGCCAACGCTTTGAAGATGGGGCTCTCTGGCTTCTCCACCACCGCATGGGCGCTGGTAGCCGGGGCTATGTTCCTATCGGCCGGTATGATGATGACGGGCCTGGATAAGCGTATCGCTTTGATCGTCATGTCTCACATCGGCGTGAAGTCGAATCGCCTGGTCATCGGCGTTATCTTCGTGGGCTTCCTTTTGAGTTTCTTTGTACCATCCACCACCGCACGTGTATCCTGCATGGTGCCTATCGTCATCGGCATCATCCGCGCCTTTGGACTCAAAGCGGGGAGCACCTTCGCCGGCGTCCTCATGATGGCCGTGGCGCAGGCCGATAGCCTTTGGAATATCGGTATCAAAACCGCGGCTGCGCAGAACATGGTAGCCATCGGCTTCATCCAGCAGGTATTGGGCCAGGACATCAGCTGGCTGGAATGGTTTATCGCTGCGGCTCCCTATGCGGCTATCATGTCCGTGGTTCTTTATTTCCTCCTCATCTATGTGATGCCTCCGGAAATCAAAGAAATGCCCGGCGGCAAAGAAGCGTTACAGAAAATGCTGAAAGACATGGGCCCGGTATCCTTGCCGGAGAAAAAGCTGCTCGCTATTTCCATCCTGCTGCTCTTCTTCTGGGTCACGGAAAAGAAGCTCCATCCCTTTGATACCACCACCGTCACCATCGCCGGCATCATGCTGATGATGCTGCCCCGCATCGGCTTCATGACCTGGAAGGATGCGGTGCCGCACATCAACTGGGGCACCGTAGCCCTCTTCGGCGTGGGCATCAGCTTGGGTACGGCCCTTTTGAAATCCGGCGCTGCTATCTGGTTGGCCAACCACTTCGTCGCTCTCTTCGGCATGGAAACCATGGAGCCCATCATGGTCATCGCCCTCCTGGCATTCTTCCTCACGGTGATCCACCTGGGCTTCGCCAGTGCCACCGGCCTCGCATCGGCTATGATTCCGATTGTCATCGCCGTATTGGAAAGCGTGAAGACACCGGGCATCAATGTGCTGGGCATGACTATGATCCTGCAGTACACCATCTGCTTCGGCTACATCCTGCCGGTCAATGCGCCGCAGAATATGATCGCCTATAGTACCGGCTACATCACCTCCAAGGATTTCTTGAAAACCGGTATCCCCTTCACCATCCTGGCATACCTCATGATCCTCGTCTTCTCCGCCACCTATTGGAACTGGCTGGGCTATGTGGGATAAGAAAATAAAAAAGCCGCGACCTTCGGGTTGTGGCTTTTTGCAATTAGGGATAAGGGACAGGGGATAAGGGATAAGGGCGCGCTTTACCGCAAAGCGGGCTTGGTGCTACTTGACTGAGTAGAAAATCGCGATTTACCCCTTATCCCATATCCCATGTCCCTTATCCCTAATTTCCTCTTGCTTTTTTTAAAATCCGTGCTATAATAGCTCACATAGAAATTTCATAGCGAAACCAAGGAGGGTCTTTCCAGTGGAAGGGCTCTCTTTCTTATTTCTGGAGGTGTAGACGTTGGTTCCGATCGACCGTGGGAAGGTTTGAGAAATCGAAGGATTAGGAGACTTTGATTTCCTTGTAGTTATAAGTTCATATAAATGGTGATGTTGCTGCGAGGCGCTAGGTGCGCGTAAAGCAGCTTTTTTTATTTTACAAATTAAGGAAGGGATACCGATGAAAATGAAATGGATTCCGGGCTTGGTCGCTTTGACGGCGAGCCCCATGGTGGCCTTAGCGGCCGACGAGGAAAGCGGCCTGGTAGGCGCTGATATGGCGTACTTGGCGATTTCTACACTTTTGGTGCTGATCATGACGCCGGCTTTGGCTTTCTTCTATGGCGGCCTGGTCAGAAGAAAGAACACCATCAATACCATCATGATGTCTATGGTGTGCTTGGCCATTTTCACAGTACAGTGGTTCCTTTTCGGTTATTCCCTGTCCTTCGGCCCGGACGTGGGCGGTGTGATCGGTAATCTGGACTGGGCCTTCTTCAAGGATGTAGGCATGGCTGCTAACCCGGACTACTCCGAGACTGTACCGCACATCCTTTTCGCTAGCTTCCAGATGGCCTTCGCTATCCTGACTCCGGCCATCGTGAGCGGCGGCATCGTAGAACGCACCCGCTTCCCGGCTTACTGCCTCTTTATTTTCCTCTGGGGCACCTTGGTCTATGACCCCATGTGCCATATGGTTTGGGGCGTCGGCGGTTTCATCCGTGAAATGGGCGGCCTCGACTATGCAGGCGGCACCGTTATTCATATCACCTCCGGTTTCTCCGCGCTGACCGCTGCGATCCTCATCGGCAAAAGAAAGGATTACGGCATTTTCTCCATTCGCCCGCATAACATTCCTTACGTTTGCTTAGGCGGCAGCCTTCTGTGGCTCGGCTGGTTCGGCTTCAACTCCGGCGCCGGCCTCATGGCAAATGACGTCATGGCTGAAGCTCTCGCCAATACCGGCATCGCTTCCTGCACCGCCGGCCTGGTATGGATCCTCATCGATCTTTTCGTTCACAAGAAGATGACCCTCCTGGGTCTCATGACCGGTATCCTGACCGGCCTCGTAGGTATCACCCCGGCAGCCGGCTTCGTCGATGCTACCGCTTCCTTCATCATCGGCGTCACCACTCCGATTATCTGCTACTTCTTCGTTTCTGTTGTTAAACCGAAATTTGGTTATGACGATTCCCTCGATGCCTTCGGCTGCCACGGTATGGGCGGCGTATGGGGCGCACTGATGACCGGCGTCTTCTGCACCACCGCTGTGAATAAAGGCGGCGCTGACGGCCTCCTCTATGGAAATCCGGCACAGATGATTCCTCAGATCACCGGCGTCATCGTAGGTATCGTGATGGCTATCGTAGTCACCGCTATCATCGTGAAGGTGGTAGGCGCTATCATGCCGATCCGTGCAACCGCTGCAGAAGAAGCTTCCGGCCTCGATTTGATTGATCACGGTGAAAGAGCGTATAATAAGCTGTAAGATTTTTTCAGAAATGGAAAAGGTGAAAGTAATGGAAGAGAAAAAAATATATAAAGTCGATGCGGTGATTCGTCCGGAAAAGCTGGAGGAATTGAAGGATCGTCTCTATGAAATCGGCGTCACCGGCATCACGGTGACAGAAGTCTATGGCTGCGGCCTCACCCACGGCCAGGAAGAAATCTACCGCGGCAATGTGGTCTCTGTAAACCTCCTGCCGAAGGTAAAAATTGAAATCGTCATTTATGAGACGCCGCTGGATAAGCTGGTAGAAGCCATCCGTGACGTGTGCAATACCGGCCACGTAGGCGACGGAAAGATCTTCGTCTCCGAACTGAAGACGGCTATCAAAATCCGTACCGGTGAAGAAGGTGGCGCAGCCATCATCGATGATAAGGCCTAAGGGAAATAAGGGCACCAAAAAAGAGCAGGGCGAGAGCCTTGCTCTTTTTGTATGCCTTCTTCGGGAAGAAGGTGCCCGTAGGGCGGATGATGGATGGTAATCGGTAGTCGGTAGTCAGGATCCGCGAACCTGCTTCCTCATAGCTTTGAGCTTTCAGCTGGGAGCTTGGAGCTCTGATAGCGGCAGTAGGCGTGCTATGCGGTGGTGGTATGCCTGCTACATCCATGCTCCTACGATCGGAGTTTGGAATACAATCAATGACTCTTGACACTGATTATAATATAAGACACGAGGCGCTAACGCCAAGTATGCTTACTGACACTAAAAGAGCTCCCAGCTCCAAGCTCATAGCTATGAGGAGCTAGGCAAACGCGTCTCCACTACTGCCTATCTCTCCCGGTCCAGCAGGAAGGAGAAGAGGAGGGGGATGACGGCGATGGCGGCTATGGTGATGAAGGTCATTTGGAGGCCACAGAGGTCGCCGATTTTTCCCAGAATCGGGGCGGTGATACCGCCTACGCTGACGGCCAGGCCCAGGGTGATGCCGGAGGCGAGACCCACGCGGTTTGGCAGGTATTGCTGGCCCAAGACTACCATGGGGCTATAGACCAGACAAATAGCGATGCCCATGACAATGAGGGCCACGGCGGCGACGGGGAAGGAGTCGGTGAAGGCGAGGGCGAGGGCGGCCGGAAGCGCGAGGCCAAAGCCCACGCGGATGAAGGTGCGGAAGCCATAGAGATCGCCCAATTTCCCGCCTACCAAGGTAAAGATGGCGCCGATGCCGTAGTACACGCTCAGGAGGAAGGTGCTGAGGGTCTGAGATTCGCCGAAGTGGTGGATGAAATAGAGCACGATGAAAGCATTGATGCCCTGGAAAATGATGGAGCGCCCGAAGACCACTATGGAGAGCTTGCAGAAGGCACCCCAGCGGTCTTTGTCAGCGCCGGTAGCGGATTTCTTTTTGGCTACGGCTCGCTCACTGATGGCTTTGAGATTTCCATAGACGCTGAGAATGATAGCACAGATGATGATTTCCGGAAGAAGGAAGATCAGCGTCCCCGGAAGTCCGAAGAATGAGATGGAAGACGCGATGAGGACAGGTCCGATGGTGAATCCCATATTTCCACCGAAAGAAAAGATGGAGAGACTGATGCCCCGGTCTGCCTCGGTGGAGACGCGATTCACCAAAAGGGCGCCCTGGGGGTGAAACATGGCGACGCCGATGCCGCTGACCATGGTAGCGAGGCAGAGCAGATAGAAGTTCGACGTGATGCCGGTCATGGCCATGCCGCCGCCGGCCAGGAAGAGGCCCAGTGGCATGATCCAGGGCCAGTTGTGCTTGTCCGAGAGGGTGCCCAAGAGCGGCTGCACCAAGGAGCCGATGATATTTGACGAGAGCACCAACATGGCGGCGGTGGCGTAGTCGTAGTGATATGCCGCCACGAGAAATGGCAGCACCGCGGCCAGGGCGCTCTGATTGATGTCGGAGCAGAAGTGGCAGGCCGCTAAGAGAGTCTGATAGCTGAAGAATTTCATAGTGAGCTCCTTTACGGAAATATATATCATCATTATATCATGACAATCGAAAAGAGCCATGAGAGCGGATTCTCATGGCTCTTTGATGCGGAATCGGTAGTCGGTAGTCGGGGCCCGCGAACCTGCTTCCCCATAGCTTTGAGCTGGGAGCTAGGAGCTGGGAGCTCTGATAGCGGCAGTAGGCATGCCATGCGGTAGGGGTATGCCTGCTGCATCCATGCTCCTACGATCAGAGTTTGGAATTTCATCAATGACTCTTGACACTGATTATAATATGAGACACCAGGCGCTAACGCCAAGTATGCTTACTGACACTAAAAGGGCTCCAAGCTCCTAGCTAAAAGCTCAAAGCTATGAGGGGGCAGGTAAACGCGCTCCGACTATTATTTATCCCACAATATACGGGATCGCGTCGATGTCGTTGACCGGCATGAGGTGAGCGCCGGCAGCGTGGATGCCCTTGAGGCCCTGTACGATTTCCTTGGAAATAGCGAGGCCGGTCTCGCGGCCGCCGGTTTCCATCATGGAAAGAACCTTGGCGGGGATGGTGATGCCCGGGACTTTGTCATTGAGATAGTTCGCCATCTTGAAGCTCTTCAGCGGTACGATGCCAAAGAGGATGGGGAGGTCCAGGTCTTTCGCAGCGGCGAGGAAGTCCTCCGCCTGCTTGATGTCGTAGATGGGCTGGGTCTGGATGAACTGGGCGCCGGCTTTTTTCTTGCCCTCCAGGCGGCGGATTTCGCTATCCAGGTCATCGGTGCCGGGATTTCCTGTGGTGCCGATATAGAAATTGGTAGCCACGCCCAGCTCATGGCCTTCCAGGTCGTGGCCTTCATTGAGGCAGCGGGCCAACTCGATGAGGCCGGTGGAGTCTACTTCAAAGACGCCTTTGGCATTCGGATGGTCTCCGATCTTTGGCGGATCGCCGGTGAGGGTGAGGATATTGTGCACACCCAGAGCGGCGGCGCCCAAGAGCTCTGCCTGCAGGCCGATCACATTTCTATCACGGCAGGTGAGGTGGAAGATGGACTCTACATTGTATTTCTGCTGGATGATGCAGGAGAGGGCGATGGGGCTCATGCGGAGCTTCGCCATGGGGCAGTCGGCGATATTGACAGCGTCCACATAGGGCGCCACCTTCTGCACCTGCTCTTCGGTAATGGCAGAGGAAGCGCTCTTCGGCGGATCCAGCTCGGTGGTGATAGTGAAAATGTGATTCTGATTCTTTTCTTTTAAAGTAGACATAGATTCCTCCTTCTATGAAATGGTGGGTGGTATGAAAGATGGTGGTTTTGTGGTCGGTATTCGGTAGTCGGTAGTCGGGGCGCGTTTGACTGCTTCCTCATAGCTTTGAGCCTGGAGCTAGGAGCTTGGAGCTTGGCTAGATTCAGCGGGCATGATTAACAGCAGAGACACTTGGCGGATCGCGTTTGACGATACCGTCATTGTCTCGTGGGGCGAGCTTACTAGCTCCAAGCTCTAGGCTCAAAGCTATGAGGAGGCAGGTTCGCGTGTCCCGACTATCGACCACCGACTACCGATTACAAAATCTCAGCAGTCAAGCGCAATTTACTTTCCTTCCATCAGCCGGTCCGCTTCCTTGATGGCGGCGATGCCGTCCTTGCAGTAGGCGTCGGAGCCGATGGAGGCGGCGTAGTCCGGGGTGACGACGGCACCGCCGGCCAGGATGGAAACCTGCGGGCGTTTTTCTTTCACCAGCTGCACGGTTTTTTCCAGCTCCGGCAGGGTGGTGGTCATGAGGGAGCACAGGCCCACCATGTCGGCGTTATTTTCGTCGATGGCGGTGAGGAAGGCTTCCGGGGATACGTCCTTGCCCAGGTCGACCACATGGTAGCCGCTATTTTCCAAAAGGGCGGATACGATATTTTTTCCCAGGTCGTGGATGTCGCCCTGCACGGTGCCAAGGATCAGGGTGCCCTTGGACTCGGTGGCGGCGCTTGGGAGTAATTCTTTGATGACACGGAAGGCGGACTGCATGGCTTCAGCGGACATCATGACCTGGGGCAGGAAGACCTTGCCGGCGCCGTAGCCGTCACCGATTTCCGTCATGGCAGCGGTGAGGCCGTTCTTGATGATTTCCTCTGACGGGATGCCTGCCTCGATGGCTTTCTTGGTAGCGCCTGCGGCGTCTTCCTTTTCGCCCTGCTTCACTGCGAGCTTTACCTGCTCCAAGGGCGGCAGGTCCTTGGCTTCCGCTTTCGGCGCGGCGGTTTCCTCTGTTTCCTGGGCCGCCTTGATGAATTCGGCGGCCCCTTTGTCGAAGCCCAGGAGGAGCTTGGCATTGGTGAAGGCATCCTTCACGCCCTGGTCCAAAGGATTCACGATGGGGGCATTCATGCCACAGGCGAGAGCCATGGTGAGGAAGGCTGCATTGATTCGCGGACGGGCGGGGAGGCCGAAGGACACATTACTGGTGCCCATGACGCAGGGGAATCCGAATTCCTCTTTGTAAAGCCTGATGGTGCGGAGGGTTTCGCTGGCGCCTTTGTCTCCGGAGCCCACGGTGAGCACCAGAGGATCCAGGAGCAGGTCTTCCTTGCGAAGGCCGGCGGCCAGGGCGCGTCCTTCGATGTAGCGGATGACGCGGATGCGTTCCTCTGCGGTCTGCGGGAGATTTCCTTTCTCGATAGGAAGGCACAGGAGAGCGGCGCCATATTTCTTTGCCAGGTGCAGGATTTCATCGAGGCGTTCTTCGCTTTCCGCATTGGCGGAGTTGATGAGCGGACGGCCTGGGTAGACCTTCAGCGCTTTTTCCAGCACCTTCGGGTCGGTGCTATCGATGGAGAAGGGCACGGGGCAGAGCATGGAGAGCTGGGAAATGGCGGTTTCCATCAGAGCTACCTGGTCTGCGCCAGGGACGCCCATATTTACATCCAGCACGTCGGCGCCGGCTTCCACTTCTGCCAGCGCTTCCTTCTTCACGGAGGTGAAGCTGCCTGCCTTCAGGTCCTCACGCATTTTCTTGCGTCCCGTGGGATTGATGCGTTCGCCGATTTTCACCGGCGCATAGTCATCGCCGATGAAAACGGTCTGGGTGCGGGAGGTAAGAGCGGTGAAGGGTTTGATTTCCTTTTTGGGAGAAATCGGGAAATCAGCGAGGGCCTTCACCTCTTCGGTGATGTGGTCCGGCGTGGTGCCGCAACAGCCGCCTAAGTAGGAGACGCCGGCTTCCGCAAATTTCGGTGCCCAAGCGCCGAAGTCCGCCGGACCCAGTGGGAAGCGGGTCTGTCCATTTTCCAAGACCGGCATGCCGGCGTTTGGCTGGATGATGATGGGCTTATTGGTGTAGGGCACCATCTGCTTCGCTGCTTCCAGGAGCTTTTCCGGGCCTACGGAGCAATTCGCGCCGATCACATCAGCGCCCATGGCATCGAGGAGGATGACGGCTGCCTTCGGATCGGTGCCGGTGATGGTGCGGCCATCTTCGGCGTAGGTCATCTGGCAGATCACCGGGAGCTTTGTGGCTGCTTTGGCCGCCAGGAGGGCGGCTTTCATTTCCTGGATGTCGATGATGGTCTCGATGATGAGGCAGTCCGCACCGGCATCAGCGAGGGCCTTCGCCAGGCGGTAATAATTCTCACAGGTCTCGTCAAAGGAAAGGTCCCCCAAGGGGTGAATGAATTTCCCTGTCGGTCCCATGTCGCCGGCTACTTTCACCCGGTCACCGCAGGCGGTGCGGACATTCTTGACCGCCGCAGCCGCGATGGCTTCTACCTTGTCCTGCAGGTCGTAATCCGCCAGCTTGATAGGCGAGGTGCCGAAGGTGTTGGTGGTGATGTAGTTACTACCGGCATCGGCGTACTCCTTGTGGATACGCTGTACGATCTCCGGGTGGGTGATGTTGTAATAATCCGGGCAGTCACCGGTCGAAAGACCGTAACGCTGCAGCATGGTTCCCATTCCGCCGTCAAAAAAAATCATAGTGTATTCTCCTTTGTTGTAGTTATTATTATATGTATAAAATAAAGAATGTAGAAATGAGATGATGAGATAATGAGATAATGAGAGAGTGAGACCGCGCGTACTTGCTTTCCCATAGCGAGGAGCTATGAGCTTGGAGCTAGGAGCTCTTGCGGAGACAGCTGGCATTTATTACGAAAAGCCTAAGCGGTCTCGTGGGGCGAGCTTACAAGCTCCAGGCTCCAGGCTCAAAGCTATGAGGAAGCAGCCAAACGCGCCCTGATCACTGATCACTAATTACTGATCACTAAATCCCTATCCCTCATCTCCCAAATTCCTAAAAGGACAGGTGCGGAGTCCGCAGGCCCGGCATTTCATGGGCGCCGGCCTTTGGGTGCAGGTGGAAATGCCGATGATGGCGGATACTGATTTCCTTGGAAATAGCATGGAGTGATCCGTCACATGGATGCCGATTTCCTCGGCGTGGATGAGGCGGCAGAAATCCTTTTGCTGCGTCACCGGCCAGTCTCCGTAGCCGGGGGAGAAGCGCCAGGTGGTTTTCTGTCCCGTCTTGCGCGCGTTCCGGTCGATGAGCGCATT
>CAVKMC010000036.1:0-963 GCA_963657285.1 Agathobacter sp. | reverse complement strand
CATCTCGATCAATGAGTGCATTCACCTGGTCTGCCAGGTGCTCCGTGGCGGCGGTGGCAGCGGCGTCCAAGAGGAGTCCTCGGAGGTAGTCGCCACTTTTGAAATGGCCGGTGGAGGCTTCCTCGATCTCATCGCCTACAGAGACCGCCAGCACTGCCACGGACCAGGCGGTCTTGAGGTGCTGCGTGATGGAGCGGCCCTCCAGGGCAAGCGGCGCATCTCCCAGGATGACGCCTTGCACCGGATCGTAGGGAAGGATCTGCCAGATGCCCTTGGGCTCAGCCAAGGCCAGCGCCTCCATCACTGCCTTGTCGATTTCCTCTTGGGGGAATTCCTTCACCTTCGGCGAGAGGCCTGCATAACGCATCATTTCCTTCTTATCGATTTCGAATAAAGTCCCATTGTAGAATGGCATGAGCAGAGCCTCCTTTTTGTAAATAAAAAATTCTCCCGCCCCAAGGGACGAGAGAATCGTGTTACCACCCAAATTCATTCGCGTATCGCTACGCAAACCTTCACAGGTACGCCGGCCGCAGCCTTGATACCCTCGCGCTATATCGGGCGTCCCCGGGCTGCTTCATGATTCGGCAGGCCTGGCTCGGAGTCCATCTTCGGCAGATACATCTATGCTTCCTCTCACCCTTAGAAGCTCTCTGGAAAAGCTCTCTCTGCGTACTCTTCTCTTCATCGCCAATCTGTAATTAAAAGTAACTATAGCATAAGCCCTTGGGACTGTCAAATTTTTATAATCCCTTTTCTTTGCGGTGTGCTATGATAAGTGGAGATTGGAGGAATGGGTTTGAGCGTTAGTGGTTAGTAATTAGTAATTAGTAGTCAGTACGCATTTACCGCTTGCCGCTAAGCGCGTCCTAATTACTAATTACTGGCCACTAATTACTAAACCACTAGATAATGTCTGTATAATGGTGTAAATTGGTTAATCAAAAAAGTCAAGAGCCATAC
>CAVKMC010000035.1:0-11336 GCA_963657285.1 Agathobacter sp. | reverse complement strand
CTCTGAATAAAAATTCAAGAATGATTTTTGAAAACGATTTAATCAGTGTTTCCCAAGGGGAAAGATGTGGCATGCCGTAAAGCGCGGCCCGACCACTGACTACCGACTACCGACTACTATTAACTAAATTTGCGGGAGGTGGGCGTCATGAATGATCTTGACGAAGTAAAAGTAACGGAACATACGGAAACACCTGTAGAAAAGCAGGAGAGTGCGAGGGCTTTGGATAAAAAGCCGCCGGAAGCGACCATTCATACCGACGCATCGGCGTCTACATTGGCAGAATTCCTGATTCATCAGGATGAGTATGTAGAAAAGCTGATGGAAAAGGCGGATTTCAGCGGCGAAAAGGAAGCGGAATATCGCAAGCTTTTTGCCAAGGTGAGATCCTATATCCACGATGAAAAGGCGCTGGACCTCATCCAGGAGGCCTTCGAGCTGGCCGATAAAGCCCATGCGGGACAGGTCCGGAAAACAGGGGAACCATACATCATCCATCCTTTGGCAGTGGCCTATATCCTGGCAGAGCTGGAAATGGACAAGGAAGGCATCATGGCTGCCCTTCTTCACGACGTGGTAGAGGATACCGGCTACACCCTGGAAGACCTGAAAATGATGTTTGGTGAGGAAGTGGCTTTCTTGGTCGACGGCGTCACCAAGCTCTCCCAGTTCCATTACAAAGACAAAGAAGATCAGCAGCTGGAAAATTTCCGCAAAATGTTCCTGGCCATGGCCAAGGATATCCGCGTGGTGGTCATCAAGCTGGCGGACCGTCTCCATAATATGCGTACCCTGGGCGTCTTCCGCCGGGAGAAGCAGATCCGCATCGCCAAGGAAACCATCGAAATCTATGCGCCCCTGGCTCACCGTTTAGGTATTTACAATATCAAGTGGGAACTGGAGGATCTCTGTTTCCATTATCTCCATCCGGAAGAATACGCCGACCTGGTAGGTCAGATGAAGGAGAAGCGGAAGGCCCGCGAGGAAATCGTAGACGATACCATGCGGGTGCTTCATGAGCACATCGAGGAGCAGGGCATCAAAGCCACCATCACCGGCCGCCCGAAGCATTTCTACAGTATTTATAAAAAAATGAAAAGGGACAATAAGGATCTGTCCCAGATTTATGACCTCTACGCCGTCCGCGTCATCGTGGATACGGTGCCGCAGTGCTACGCTATCCTTGGGATCGCCCACTCCCTGTGGAAGCCGCTGCCGAACCGTTTCAAGGACTACATCGCGGTGCCGAAGCCAAACATGTACCAGTCCCTTCATACCACCGTCATCGGTACCAAAGGGCAGCCGGTAGAAATCCAGATCCGAACCTGGGAAATGCACCATATTTCCGAATATGGCGTGGCCGCTCACTGGCGCTACAAGGAAGGCAAGCATGCCGGCGCGAAGGACTTCGATGCGAAAATCGGCTGGCTCCGCCGCATCCTGGAATGGCAGGACACCAGCAATCCGAAGGAATTTATGAATGCATTGAAGCTCGATGTATTCTCTGATGAGGTTTTCGTCTTCACGCCGAAGGGCGATGTCATCAATTTGCCGAAGGGCTCTATCCCCATCGACTTCGCGTACCGCATCCATACGGAGGTCGGAAATCGATGTGTCGGCGCCAAGGTCAATGATAAAATCGTCCCTTTGGATACGAAGCTTAAAAATGGCGATATTGTCTCCGTCATCACGTCGAAGAATGGCAAGCCTAGCTATGACTGGATCAATATGGTCGGCGCCGC
Organism: Agathobacter sp.; assembly: GCA_963657285.1. GTDB lineage: Bacteria > Bacillota > Negativicutes > Veillonellales > Dialisteraceae > Dialister. The sequence goes on along the minus strand of CAVKMC010000035.1, from coordinate 9,594 downwards.
CGATAGTAAGGCAAAGATTCGCAGCTGGTTTAAAAAGGAAAATAGAGAAGAAAATGTAGCCCGCGGCCAGCAGCTCCTGATCGAGGAAACCGATCGCCAGGGCTATGAATGGAAAAAGCTCATCGCCAAGGATCGGTTAGCAGAGGTGGCGAAAACCTTCAACTGCCCCAGCGAGGAAGACCTTCTCGCGTCCATTGGCTTTGGCGGCATCCCGGTGAAGAGCACCATGGCCAAGCTCATCGAGCGCTACAAGAAAGAGCTGGCCGCCCAGAAGCCGGTGATGCAGAAGACCGCCAAAGATCTGGAAAACCTGAAAATGCGCAGCATGAAGGCCCGCTCCTCCAGCGGCATCCTGGTTCGCGGCGAGGTAGGGCTGGAAGTGCATCTGGCCAAGTGCTGCACCCCGGTGCCGGGTGACCAGATTGTAGGCTTCGTCACCCGCGGTCGCGGCGTCTCTGTCCACTGCGCCGATTGCCCGAACGCCATCAATTTCCCAGACAAAGATCGCTTGATCGATGTGGCCTGGGAAGAGGAGACCGGCGGCATGTTCCTGGTCACCATCGAGGTGATCTGCTATGACCGCACCGGTCTCATGGCAGACATCCTGGCAGTACTGACGGAAATGAAGCTCTCCGTCTCCGCGGCCAATGTAAAGGTAGAAAGCAATGGCATGGCCGTCATGAATCTGGGCATCCAGATCAAAGACCTGCAGCAGCTTGACTACATCATGACCAAAATCCGCCGCATCCGCAGCGTCCACTCCGTACGCCGCATGCGCTCCTCGAAAGGGGAAAACTGAAACTAGGGATAAGGGACAGGGGATAAGGGATAAGGATCGTAAAATGCGACTTATCCCTTATCCCCTGTCCCTTATCCCTTTAAAATTCAACTTTTTTCTATTTTGTCGGGAAAAGGAAGCTGGTTTGTGTTAGAATGATAGGGTATATGAGATGAAATAGAATCTATTTCACAAATTCTATTTCCCATTTTCCCCCGTAGGAGGTCAATGATGGCAAAAGATTATTCTTTCGACGTAGTAGTCCGTACCGATTTGCAGGAAGCAGCCAATGCGATCAACCAGGCAGCGAAGGAAATCGGCACCCGTTACGATTTCAAAGGCAGCAAGAGCTCTGTTTCCTTAGAAGGCGACAAGATCACCGTGATTGGCGATGATGATTTCAAGCTGAAGCTGGTGAAGGAAATCGTGCACGGTAAGCTGGTGAAGCGCGGTATTTCCTTGAAGAACCTGAATGAGCTGAAAAAGGAAGCGGCAGCCGGCGGCACGGTGCGTCAGGTATTGGAGCTGAAGAATGGCATTTCCTCCGACCTGGCCAAAGAAATCGTAAAGATGGTGAAAGCATCCAAGATCAAAGTGGCTGCCAAAATCAACGGCGACGAAGTCCGCGTATCCGGCAAGGATAAGGACTGCCTGCAGGAATGTATCCATTTCCTGAAGGAACAGGACCTGGACGTGGAGCTGCAATTTACAAATTATCGGTAAATACGATTGTGGGTTTAGTAGTCAGTAATTAGTACTTAGTAATTAGGAATGAAGGACGCAAGTGGGGTTAGATGCACTTCCATTCCTGATCACTGACTACTGATTACAAATTACTAATTACAAATTACTAATTACTAAACGAGGAGGTTTTATGAAAGCAGAGGAAATGATAGGCAAGACGCTCAGGGAAGGTCATACCACCGGTGCTACGGCGACGGGGGCTATGAAGGCAGCGATTTTGGCTATGCGAGGAGAATTTCCGAAACAGGTGACCGTGCTTTCTCCTCAGCGCACGGAGCTTGTGATTCCGGTGGAGACAGCGGAGGCCCATGGCAATGTGGGCATCGCCACCTGTTTGAAGGATGCGGGGGACGACCTGGACTGCACCCATGGCACGCCCATCATCGTGACGGTAGAAATCACCGATACCCCGGGCATGGAGCTTCGGGCAGGAAAGGGCGTGGGCACTGTCACAAAGCCGGGTCTGCAGGTGAAGGTAGGGCGCCCGGCCATCAATCCGGGCCCGCAAATCATGCTGCGCTATGTGTATGAGGAGCTCATCGAGGAAGGCAAGGGCTGTATCGTCACTGTTTCCATTCCGAAAGGCGTGGAGCTGGCCAAGCAGACTTTGAATCCATCTCTTGGGGTGGTGGGCGGTATTTCCGTCTTGGGGACTACAGGGATCGTGAAGCCTATGAGTGAGGAGGCTTACAAGAAATCCTTAGCGCCCCAGGTGCCGGTGGTATGGGCCAGCGGTGTCCGCACGGCGGTCCTTTGTCCGGGCCGTATCGGCGAGACCGCCGCGAAAATCATGGGTATCCCGGCAGACGCCATCATCGAGACCAGCAACTACATCGGTTTCATGATGGAGCAATGCGTGGCCGGCGGATTTGAAAAGATGCTTCTCATTGGCCACATGGGAAAACTGGTCAAGGTAGCATCGGGCAGCTTCCATACCTATAACCGCAATAGCGACGGCCGCATGGAGACCATGGCCGCCTATGCGGCTATGAATGGCGCCTCCTGCGATGTGGTACGAGAAATCATGTGCTGCACCACCACCGACGGCGCTGCCGAAATTGTTCACAGAGAAGGGCTGGATGCGATTTACCAGGATATGGCAGAGCGGGCGCAGGTGCGTTCCGAACGCTACATCTTCGGTAAGGCTCGAATCGGCGTCATTTTTGCAGCCATGGATGGTACCATCCAGGCAGTCAGCAGCCGGGCAAAGGAGATTTTGGAAGAAGAAAAATGGAACATACATTGATTGTAGCCGGCATCGGGCCGGGAGACAAAGACTATATCCTTCCGAAGGCCTTGAAAGCCATTGAGGGCGCCCATTACCTGGTGGGCGGCCGACGGGCTCTCTCTGACTATGCCAATCCCACCCAGGAAACCTATCCTATCACCGGGAAGCTTTCTCTTTTGGCAGAGTGGCTCGAAGGGGCTCTTGCGAAGGATGATGTGGTCGTCATGGTGAGCGGCGATCCGGGCTATTACAGCCTGCTGCCCTGGCTGAAAAAGCGGTTTCCGCAGCATCCGGTGGAAGTGATTCCGGGGATTTCCTCGGTGCAGGCCTGCTTTTGCCTGGTCAAAGAGCCCTGGCAGGGGGCGCTGTGGCTTTCCTTCCATGGCCGGGTGCCGAAGGAATCGGATACGGCTTATGAGCCGGGGAAGAAAATGGCTTTCCTCACCGACCATGAGCACAATCCGGCCTACATCGCCGACTACCTGATTTCTCAGGGCTGGCCTAAGGATACCCGCGCTGCCGCAGCGGAGCATATTTCTTATGAAAATCAAAACCTTTCCGAGACCACGCTTGAGGATATGCAGTCTTTGGAGGGCTATGGTGAGTCAGTAATGGTGGTGATAGGCTAATGCAATTTGGTATCAAGGACGAGGAGTTTATTCGGGGAAAGGTACCGATGACGAAAGCGGAAATCCGCGCCATGGTGATGGTGAAGGCCGCTATCGAGGAGGCAGATACAGTGGTCGACATCGGTGCAGGGACAGGCTCGCTTACCATCGAGGCGGCGCTTTGCTGCCCGAAGGGGGAGGTATATGCCATCGAGAGAAATCCCGAAGGCATCGAGCTCATTGGCAAGAACGCAGAAAAATTCGGATGCAAGAATATCCACCGGATCACCGGCACCGCGCCGGAAGCCATGGAAGGACTGCCTCCTATGGATGTGGTCATCATTGGCGGGTCCAGTGGAAATATGCATGAAATCTTGAATCGGTCAGAAGCGCTTCTAAAGAGCGGCGGCCGCATCGTTTTGACGGCAGTCACTGTAGAGACCACCGGCGAAATCGTGAAGGAATTCGAAGGCCGGCCTTTTGACATCGAAGGATTTGAGATGCAGATCAATCGTTTGCGAAAACTGGGACGGTATCATTTGTATGATCCCATGAGTCCTATTTTCATATTTACAGCCATTAAACACTGAGGAGGTTATTACAATGGGAAAATTATATTTCATCGGAGCAGGCCCCGGAGATCCGGAGCTGATTACCGTGAAGGGGCAGCGTCTCATCGCTGAAGCAGATGTTATCATTTATGCCGGTTCTTTGGTCAATCCGGAAATTTTGAAATATGGCAGAAAAGATGCAGAAATCTACAATAGCGCCACCATGAATCTGGACGAAGTGCTGAAGGTGGAAATCGAAGCACTGAATGCAGGAAAAATGGTGGCTCGCGTGCACACCGGTGACCCGGCTATCTACGGCGCCATCCAGGAACAGATGGATGGCCTCCGCGCAGCGGGCATCAAGGAAGACCAGTTCTCCGTGGTGCCAGGCGTCAGCTCCTTCCTGGCTACCGCCGCTGCTCTGAAGCAGGAATACACCCTGCCGAGCATTTCTCAGACCGTCATCATCACCCGCATGGAAGGCCGTACCCCAGTACCGCCGAAGGAAAAGCTCTCCCTCCTGGCACAGCACCAGGCCACCATGTGCATTTTCCTTTCCGTGCAGGCCATCGACCAGGTCATGGCTACCGTGAAGGAAGGCGGCTACCCGGGAGATACACCGGTGGCTGTTGTTTCCAGAGCGACCTGGCCGGATCAGAGAATTTTCCGCGGCACCATCGACACCATTGCGGGCATTCTCCACGAAGCAGGCGTTGTTCGTCAGGCTATGATCGTAGTCAGCAAGGTGCTTGATACGGATTATGAACTGTCCAAGCTTTACGACAGCAAATTCACTACCATGTTCCGTCAGGGGACGGACTGATTATTTCCTGCATGATTCATCAGGAGAAGAAATATGAAGTACGCCATTGTTTCTGTTTCTAAAGAAGGCGCCAGCTTGGGAAGCCGCGTGAAGGCGGGGATTTCCGGAGACGGCACCCTGTATGAAAGAAAAGGCGCAGAAAGCGGAGATGAGGCGTCCTATTTTACAAGGACTTTGGCACTGACGGCGGACATATTTTCCCGCTATGATGGGATTCTTTTCATCATGGCTTCGGGCATCGCTGTCCGCGCCATCGCTCCCCATGTAGTAAGCAAAGCGAAGGATCCGGCGATCCTGGTGATGGATGAATGTGGGAAGCATTGCATTTCCCTCTTGTCCGGTCACCTGGGCGGTGCCAATGCCTGGGCTCGCGAGGTGGCGTCTGCCATCGGTGCGGACCCGGTCATCACCACCGCTACCGATGTGCACGACCGCCGCGCTCCTGACGATATCGCCCGGGAGCTCATGATGCGAGTGGAGCCATTGGCGGCGCTGAAGCCGGTGAATACGGTCATCGCCGAGGGCCGGCAATTCCGCTGGTTCTTAGACGGCGATGTGGAAGGCGCCGAGTCTATCGCAGAAAGACTTAGAGAGAAGGGGATTTCCTTCGAGGATCTGAGTCGGCTCGATGCCAATACCTTCGATGGCTGCGCTATTATTTCCGAAAAAAATATACAGGTCAGGAAGCCTTACGTCTGCCTCCGTCCGAAAAATCTTTTCGTCGGTATGGGCTGCAAGCGCGGCACTCCCGAGGAATTGGTGAAGGAAGCCTTTTGGGGCGCTTTGGCCAAGTGCGGCGCCTATCCTTACCAGGTGGCATCGCTGGCCAGCGTGGACGTGAAGGCGGACGAAGAGGGCCTGCTTGCATTTGCAAAATCCATGAATCTTCCGATTCATTTTTATAAAGCCGAGGAACTCAAGAAAATCTCGGAAGAGTATCACTTAGAGACATCTAAATTTGTAGAGAAAACGATAGGAGTGGGAAACGTATGTCAAACAGCAGCGTTAATGGAATCAATGAAGGGAAAAACGCTTCTGCCGAAAACGAAATTTGTCAGTGCAACGGTGGCCATAGCACTGGGATTGTCCGGGTCATCGGCATTGGACCGGGCCATGAAGAAGAAATGACCCCCAAGGCTGCCAAAGCCATCGAAGCATCCAATATCATCGTAGGATACAATACCTATATTTCCATCATCAAAGACCTGATCAAAGATAAAGAAATCGTAGGCAATGGCATGCGCCAGGAAGTGGACCGCTGCCGCAAGGCCGTAGAGCTGGCTGCTGAAGGAAATAGTGTCGCTGTCATTTCCTCCGGTGACCCCGGCGTATACGGCATGGCTGGCCTCGTTCTCGAGCTCATCCAGAAGCTACCGAAGGAGCAGAGACCGGAATGTGAAATCGTCCCGGGCCTCACCGCTGCCAATACCTCCGCTGCCGCTCTCGGCGCGCCTCTCATGCATGACTATGCAGTCATCAGCCTGTCTGACCTTATGACTCCCTGGGACCAGATCAAAAAGAGAGCTCAGCTCGCTGCGGAAGGGGACTTCGTCATCGCCATTTACAATCCAAAGAGCCGCGGCCGTTCCACCTATCTCGATGAAATCCGCGACATCGTGCTGCAGTACAGAAAGCCGGAAACTCCGGTCGGCATCGTGAGAAAGGCAGGCCGTCCCGGCATGAATTGGACTATTTCCACTTTGGAAAAGCTGCCGGAAGAGCACGTGGACATGCAGTCTACCGTCATCATCGGTAAGAGCACCACCTTTGTATCTGACGGAAAGATGATTACACCAAGGGGGTACAAGGCTTGATTTGGATTATTTCCGGAACGCAGGACGGTAGAGAAATCGGTGCTGCTTTAGCTGACCGGGAGCAGTCCAAGCCGGAGGGCGAGCGCCACGAGATCCTGATGACCGTGGTGAGCCAGTACGGCAAAGTCTTAGCCGAGCACGCCGGCCTGGATATCGAAGTGGGCCGCTTCCGCGAGGAAGATATGGTGCGGGTCATCAAAGAAAAGGGCATCACCCTGATCCTTGACGCCAGCCATCCCTATGCGGCCATCGTGTCTGAGACCGCTCTTTCTGCTTGCAAGGAAACGGGAATCGACTACGTTCGCTACGAAAGAGCGGAGATCCCGCTGCCTGCCTATGATAAGCTCTATCATGCCAAGGATGAATTCGAGGCGGCAGACCTGGCAGGGAAACTGGGAAAGAGCATCCTTCTCACCACTGGGTCGAAGACTCTTGCTACCTTCGTGCATGCGGAAGCGCTGCAGGGCAAAGAAATCTGGGCCCGCGTGCTTCCCACTTCCGGTGTCATAAAAATGTGCGAAGACCTGGGCATGAGAGCGAAATACATCCTGGCCATCCAAGGCCCCTTTTCCTATGAAATGAATATGGCCATGATCAGAGATTACCACGCCGACGTGATGGTCACCAAAAATGGCGGCCTCATCGGCGGCAGCGATACCAAGCTGGCCGCTGCGGTAGATGCAGGGATTTCTGTCATCGTCATCGATAAACCGAAAGCAAAATTGGTAGGCGTCCCGGTCTTTGACACGACCGCAGGCGTCCTCAAATATATGGAGGAACATTATGGATTTCATCAAGAGCCCTAAGGCTATCGAAGATAAAAGTATGGACCTTATCAATCCATTCATTATGGATATCGACCTCACTCCCGAAGAAGTGACTGTGTACTCCCGTATGATTCATGCCTCCGGCGACGTAGACTACGGCCACCTCATCCAGACCAGCAAAGGCGCTGTGGCTGCCGGCATCGAAGCCCTCGCCAAAGGCTGCAACATCTACACCGATGTGAATATGGTCAAAGCAGGCATCAACAAAAATGCACTGAAAGCTTTGGGCAGCGAAGTCTTCTGCCGTGTATCGGATCCTGAAATCGCAGCCATTGCCAAAGAAAAAGGCATCGCCCGCTCCATGGCAGCCATGAACTCCTTCGGCAAAGACCTGAATGGCTCCATCATCGGCGTAGGCAATGCGCCCACCGCCCTCTATGAAGCTATCCGCATGGTAGAAGAAGAAGGCATCAAGCCGGCCCTCATCATCGGCATCCCCGTAGGCTTCGTCGGCGCTGCAGATTCGAAAGAACAGCTCGTCCGCCGCGCTCCCTGCCCCTTCATCACCGTAAGAGGCACCAAAGGCGGCAGCTCCATCGTCGCTTCCTGCGTGAACGCTCTGATGTACAACCTGGTGAAGAGAAATAATAACATGCTCTTTGTGGAAGGGAAGAAATAAGAAAAAGCCTCTGCTTTTTTACGGGAAATCTGTAAAAGCGGAGGCTTTTTTTATTGTCCGAAATTGGATACTTCCAAAGAAATTAAAATCAAGGGAAAATGTTTTTATCATTTGAAACATAGGCAGCGCTAAAAATGATATAATATGAGGCATAATCCATTTGATTTCTTTTTAGGGAGGAAATGCTGTGGAACATACAACGAAAACAGATACAGGGAAGAGTAAGGCTTTCCGCATTTTTATGATTTGTGTATTTGCCGGATTTACCGGCTTTGCCATGGTGGCCAGTTTGCTTTTTGGCTCGGCGGATATTTCTTTGGAGACCATCATGCATACGCTTTTGGGCTCCATCGAGACCACTGACGAGATGGTGATCTGGAATATCCGATTTCCTAGAAATATCGTCGGCGCTCTGGTGGGGGCGAATCTGGCGGTGGCCGGGGCGATTTTGCAGGCGGTGATGAAGAATCCTTTGGCAGATCCCGGGATCGTCGGGGTTTCCAGCGGCGCCGGGCTTGCCGGGGTGATGATGCTGATCTTCCTGCCGGAGGCGACGCTTCTTCTGACGCCGGTGGCTTTCGTGGGCGCTATGATTTCTGCGGCGGCGGTCTATGCCTTGGCGTGGAAGAATGGCATCCGCCCGAGCCGCATCATTTTGGCCGGTGTGGCGGTGAACGCATTTTTAGGAAGCGGGATTTCTGCGCTTTTGGTTTTCTACTCGGACCGGGTGCAGGGCGCGCTTTTGTGGATGGTCGGCGGACTGTCGGCGCGCAGCTGGCCACAGGTGGAGTCTCTATTTCCTTATACCGTGCTGGGGCTCGCTTTTGCGATTTGCGGCTGCAAGGCGCTCACCATTCTTTCTCTGGGGGACGAGACGGCGCGGGGCCTTGGGGTGCCGGTGGAGAAGGTGCGCTTCTCTATGACCGCAGTGGCGGCGCTTCTGGCCGCCGGAGCGGTAAGTATCGCGGGGCTTATCGGATTTGTGGGTCTTGTGGTGCCGCACATCGTGCGCCTCATTATCGGGACGGACTACAAGTATGTGGTGCCGGGGTCTGCCATCTTGGGCGCCGGAGTGCTGGTTTTCTGCGATACCTTGGGGCGCGTGATATTTTCGCCCATTGAAATCCCGGCGGGCATCATCATGGCCTTCCTGGGCGCGCCGTTTTTCCTGTATCTCTTGAGGAGGAATACATGATGGATGATATAGCAATCAAAATTTCAGATATTCATGTATCCTTCGGCGATCATCAGGTGCTGAAAGGCGCCAGCGGGGTGATTCAGAAAGGCAGCATCGTCACATTTCTGGGACGGAATGGCTGCGGGAAATCGACGCTCCTCAAAGCGGTGACAGGAAATCTGAAGCCCCAGAAGGGAGCTGTGGAAATCAATGGAAAGCCCCTCTCGGCGTACTCCACCAAAGAAATGTCCAGCATCGTGGCTTTCCTACCGCAATTTCATGAAATTCCCAAGGATATGACGGCGGAGGAATTGGTTTCCTGCGGCCGCTACCCCTATCAGCATTGGTGGAGCGGCGTGTCTACGAGGGATCGAGAAGTCGTCAAGGAAGTGATGGAAAAGACGAATACCCTCCACTTGAAGGAT
>CAVKMC010000034.1:3744-11804 GCA_963657285.1 Agathobacter sp. | reverse complement strand
AATCCCCAGCATGACCGATGTAGTGAAATGCATCGTCACCGAGGACGTGGTGGTGAACCACTCCGAACCGGTGCTGGTGAAGAAGGAAATATAATTTCATAAGCACGCGAAAACGCCGCGGAAGTGAGAAGTCACTTCCGCGGCGTTCTTTTTTAGTGAGGAGTGAAAAGTTAGGAGTGAGGAGTGAAGGTGCGCCGCCTCAATTCATAAAGCGGCGCAAGTTTATAAAATGGGGACGCGAGATGACTTTCAAAGCTTGCGGCGCTTCTTACTTTGTGCGCCGCACCACCACTCCTCACTCCTCACTTCTAACTTCTCACTTGTGCAGGCTGCACCTTATCCCTTATCCCTTGTCCCTTATCCCTTATCCCTTTACCGATTTCAATCTCCTTCCCCAGCGTGAAGGACCAGAGGTAGAGGTGAGTGACCGGCTTTTGGAGGAGCTTCTCCGCTGCTTCGCCGTAGACTTGGAGCTGGATCTTGTAGTGATGCTTGAGCTCTTCTTCGGTCATGGTGTGGTCGGTCTTGTAGTCGATGATGATAAGGCCGTCTTTGGTTTCTAAGAGGCAGTCCATGACACCTTGGAGGAAAATTTTTTCTCCCGCTTCGCAGTGCTCATAGAAGGAGCGGGCGGGGAGGAGGATGGAGAATGGCATTTCCTTCCAAATATATTTCGCATTCTTCATGGCTTCGCAGAGGGGCCCTTCGGCGAAGGTGAGGAGCGCGCGGACTGGATTTCGATTTCTTCTGTGGGAGAGAAGGATTTTCGTTTCCTCTTCCGTAAAGATTTGCCGGGCCGCGAGGCTTTGGATGCGCTGGCGGATGGAGTCCTCCGAGGGGAAGAGGCTGGTGAAGTCGATGACCTCCATGGCTTTGTGCATGAGGGTGCCGAAGGAGGTGCCGCTGTACTTCGGCGTGTCGTCGTCCGCAAAGGCAGGGAGGGCGGCGTAGTCCGGCGGCGTCCCCTCGAGGAGTTTGGAGAATTCTGTTTCTTCCTCTTTGGGCCCCACGATGTCTTCGGCTAAGGTCGCGGACGCATAGGGCGGCTCTTCGCCATTGGCGTACTCGGCGGCTTCGCGGAGCTTCACGGCAGCGGTGGCGGTGAGCTTCGCCGGCGTTTCTACGGCGCCGGGGAAATCGTAGCGCCACGTGAGCTGGCGGCCAAGCCAATCCGGAATTTCTTTGGGAAGTCTCGCAAGGAAATCAGAAATCGGCAGGGCTTCCTTGGGCGCCGAGATTTTTTTGATTTCTTCTGCCGCCTCTTCGTCGCTCATGGGTCCACCCATGAGCGCCTTCTCCTCTTCGGTGAGGAATTGCTTGGCCGCTCTCACGGCGAAGACGAAGGTGGAGCGGTCGCCGGTGGCGTCGTCCTGGTAGGAAGGGATGGCGTCCAAGCGGTCCCACAGGGCGCTGAGATTTCTATGATGCATCATGGCGGGAAGGATCCAGTCCAGATAGGATTTCCCATTGGAAATCAGATGGGACGGGAGCGGCGTGGGCGCGTCGGCGGTGGTGCCCACCAAGGCGAGGGCGTTGTTGCGAAGAAGGGCCTCCGCTTTTTTCGAGACGCCGGAAATATAGAGCGCATCTCTGGCGCGGGTCATGGCCACGTAGAGGAGCCGGGCTTCCTCGGCGTCGTTCTCTTTGAGGGACGCGTATTTCACCGCGTAGTGATACAGCGTGGGCCAGCGGACCTGGTGCTCCTTGTCGTAGTAGGGGAGGCCCAAGCCTAGCGTCTTGTGACAGAGCACCCGATCATTCATGTCCTGGGTGTTGAAGGCCTTGGCGGTGTCGGCCAAGAAGACGATGGGAAATTCCAGTCCCTTGCTCTTGTGGATGGTCATGATGCGCACGGCGTCAGAGGAGACCGCGGCGCGGTTCGCTTTGAACTCTTTATCATCCTTGGAGAGCTGGGCGAGATAATTGAGGAAGGGGTAGAGTCCATTGTGGCTGCTGCTGTCTCGCTCCAGCGCCAGCTTGTAAAAGGCCTGGATGTGAGAGCGGCGGAAGCTGCCGCCGGGAAGGCCGGACACATAGGTGAGGTAGCCGGTGTCGTCCAAAATATCTCGGATCAGCGGCGCTACGCCGTCCTCGATGCTGCGGCTCCGCCACACCCGGAAGCGGGCGAGGAAGCGGGCGACCTTCTCCGCTTCCTTCTCGGGAAGGATGGAGGAAGCCTCGGGAAGAATTTGGAAAAGATGAGAGAGGCCGCGATCTTTTTTCGCTAGATACAGCTTCGCCATGTGCGTTTCCGTAAGGTCCACGAAGAAAGAGCGGAGCACCGCCGCCATGGCGAGATCCTGCAGCGGGTTGTCTAGGATTTTGAGGAGAGCCCACAGGATTTCGACTTCTACATTTCTCACGAAATCATCGTCGGCCGAAGAAATAGCCGGGATGCCGGCGGCTTCCAAAATTTTTAAAATTTCTGGGCCCTTATTGGAAATAGAGCGCAGCAGGATCACCATGTCGCCATAGGAAACCGGGCGGAAGGAGCCATCCTTATTCATCACTTGCTTTTGGGAGGCCATGAGGCTTTGGATGGTCCCTGCAATGTAGCGGCCCTCGAGCTGGATATTTTGGATTTCCTGCAAAGATGCGTCCACGTCGCCGGAGAGCTCCGCGCTGTCCAAGAGAGCGAGAGAGACCTCGCCGCCCACATAATTCTCCGGCCGCTTCTCCTCGTGGCGGCCCGGGTAGAGGGCCTCGGCGTCGCCGTAGTCCAGCTCCAAATTTTCCTCCGTCATGATCTGGCGGAAGAGATAATTGATGGACGAAAGAATCCCCGCGTCGCTTCGGAAATTTTTATTCAGGTCGATGCGGTAATTGATGGTATCGGTGCCGGTGGTGAAGGTTTTATATTTCGAAAGGAAAATGGTGGGGTCCGCCTGGCGGAAGCGATAAATGCTCTGCTTGATGTCGCCTACCATGAAACGATTTTTCCCATTGGAAACGAGGGCGGTGATGAGCTCCTGCACTTCATTGGTGTCCTGGTACTCGTCGATCATCACTTCCTTGTATTTCTGCTGGAGAGAGCGCGCCGTCTCGGAGGGAAAATCGGTGGCCCGCTCCGGCGTGAAGCCCGGGGCCGAGCGGTCGATCAAAAGCTCTAGGGCGTAGCGCTCGCTGTCGCTGAAATCCATGTAGCCCTCCTGCTTCTTCCGCTGGCGGTAGGCCTGGGAGAAGTCCAAGGTCAGCCGCGCGAGGACGGAAGCCATGGAGTGCATGGCCTCGGTCTCGGAAAGCCACTGGTCTTCTCCGATGGAGAAGAAGGGAGAGAGCTTCTTGGTGTACACCGCCTTGGCGCTGTCACGCAAATCCTTGATGGCTTTCGCGTCTTCGGAATTGGTGAAATCCTTGCTGGAAGAAAAATGAAATTGGGCGACCTGGTCCTTTGAGATGCCCTTCAGCGTAGCGAAGGAAAAGGAGGGGATGGCATAGAGCGCTTTCCAGGTGGTCACCTTGGCAGCGTCACTGAAGAAGGCATACTCTTCGCTTAACTTTTCGCCATACACCGCATGGGTGGCAGGATTTTTTTCCATGATGGAAAAGGCCTGGCGATAGAGATCGCAAATTTTTTCCAGAAGCGCCGTGAGCTTTTCCAAGACCGGCTTCGTCCAGGGAAGGTCATCCAGGTGGGCGCCCTCGGGGATTTCATAATTTTTCGGCAGGCTCTCCAGCCACACCTCCGGGAACGCCATGGTGTCCGAGAAGTCGTGGAGCTTTAGGATCACATCCTTCAGCGCCCGGTCCTGATAGCGGGAAACGAAAAAGTCCGACGCCTCCAGGAAGTCCGCGTCCCCCTTCTCGTACCAGCGCTCCAGCACCTCGGCCAGCACCTCCTCCTGGATGAGGTGGTTTTCATTTTCATCGGCCAGGATTTTGATTTTCGGGTCCAGGTCCAAGAGGTAGAAATATTGGCGCACCAGGGATTGGAAAAAAGAATCCAGCGTGGAAATCTGCGCACTGGAAAGGAGAGTGATCTGCCGCTCCAGGTGGCGCATCAAGGGCCGGTCCTCGGCGACGCTGGCCGCGTCCAGCTCGCGGGTCAAGGCAGCAGACACGCGGGACTTCATTTCACTGGCCGCCGCCTTCGTGAAGGTGAGGACCAATAGCTGATTGATGTCGGTGTGATTCTCCGGATCCTTCACCAGGCGGATGATCCGCTCCGTCAGGACCGCAGTCTTCCCACTCCCCGCCGCGGCGGAGAGGAGGAGATTTTTATTTCGTACATGCAGGGCTTCTTCCTGCTGTGGTGTCCAGCTCATAGGGGGCTCCTTTTTTATATAAAAATAGGTTCAAGGTTCAGGGTTCAGGGTTCAAGGGGAGGTGCGGCGCACAAATTAAGAAGCGCCGCGAGTTTTGAAATAGTTAAACGTATTTGGCTGATTCCCCACATCCGTGAACCGTTCACCGTATAACCGTTAACCGATCCTCTTAACGATAGCGGGAAATAGAGCCGTATCTCGATATCGTAAAAAGGGGCGGTAGCCGGTTATACGGTTAACGGTTACCGGTAGCGAAGAGGCAGGTGAGCACGTCCTTATCCCTTATCCCATATCCCTTATCCCTGATCATCCACAATCGGTCCCACTTCGAGGGCCTTTTTGATGTCCCCATCGCTTGGCGCGGTCACGTAGTCATAGCCTTCGCCCTTCATGGCGGGGTCGAAGCGGCAGATGGCGTGGTAGGGGCAGTAGGTGCAGCCGTTGTCTTTTCCCAGCTTGTAGGGGCGGATGGCGATGTCGCCTTCCATCATGCGGTTCATGAGGGAAATCAATTTCCCCTTTACTGTTTCCAAAAGATTGTGGAATTGGGTTTCCGAGAGGAGGCTGTTGCTGCTTCGGAGTGCGTCGCTGTTAGTAAAGGATACCGGGAGGAGAGACTCCGGGCTGCCAGCTTTTTCATCCAGGGCGCGAATTTTTTCTTTGTCGCTTAGGAGGAAGCCGGAGGCGTTGTCTTTGGCCGAGAGCGGCGGCTCGCCGCCGGGGGGCACGGCGCTGATGCTCTTCACGTCGCCGGAGAGGTAGAGGTACATGAGGGCGGTGGGAAGGAGCGGGTGATTTTTATTTTCCTCCATCACAGCCAAAAGGTAGGTGAGGAGCTGCAGCTTCACGCCGCTTACGATTTCCTTCAGGGATGCGGTGGTTTTGCCGGTCTTGTAGTCGAAGATGGCGGCGCTATCGCCGTCCATGTCCAGCCGGTCGATCTTGCCATTCAGTGTGAAGGTGCCGCCGCTCTCGTCCTCCAGGTGGAGGAGGAAGCTTTTTTCCAGCTCCTTCGTATTGAAATGGCTCCGGCGGCTCCAGTCGCGAAGATTTTTGAGGGTAGCCGCAAAGGTTTGGTTCAAGGCCCTGGCGGTATAGCGAGAGGCGGCGTCGGCGTCCAGGGCGCCGAATTTTACGCGGGGCGCGATTTCCGAAGCGATGGATTTCGAAAGGAAGGCGATGTCCTCATCGCTGGCGTCGCGCCATTGCTTTTTATTGCGGGTGAGGGCGGTGCCGAAGCGGCAGAGCCCGGCGTGGAGGTAGTTGCCAAAGTCCATGGTATTGATGGCGCCATCGTCTCGCTCCTCCAGGTGCAGGCCGTACTGCAGGAAATATTTGTAAGGGCAGGCGCGATAATTTTCCAGCCGCGTCACCGAGGCGAAGAAGCGGCCGCTGGGCTTGAAGAGCTTCTCGGCTAATTCCTTGGGGAGCGGCTTCGCTTCATTGGTGTAGGAGAAGCAGTGGAGCTTTTCCCGCAGGATTTCTTTGCCGTTCTCCTGTGAGAGGGCCCAGGCGGTCAGGGCGGTCCATGGGGATGAGGCGGCAGGCGTGCCTTCGCGGAGCACCAGCGGGAGCAGCGAGAGGGCTTGGGTGGGATTGGCAAAGTAGGACGCGTCTCCGCGATGGGGGGAGGGCGGCAGGATTTCTTTTTTCTCAGAAATATAGCCCAGCTTTTCCATCTGAGACACCAGGAAGGAGGGGAAGGTGTCCTGCCCTTCGTCGTTCGACGCGGGCATGGAGAGGTAGAGGGCGTCCGAGGCGCGGGTCATGGCGAGGTACACGTAGAAGCTTTCCTGCTGTACCATTTGCATGAGATTATTTCCAAAGAGCAGCCGGCTGTCACGGGCGAGCTGCTGCTTTTCTATTTCTGTGAAGAAACCGGTTTCCTCGATGCGCTTCGGGAATTCGCCTTCGATGACGCCGGGGATGAAGACCACCTTCGCTTCCATGGCGTAGCCGCGATCCATGCCGGTGATGGTGACATGGTCCAGGGTCGGCGGGATGGTGGAGTAGGTGAGCGCCGAGAGGCCGTCTTCAAAAAGGGAGAGGAAGGTCTTTCCGTCCATGGCTTCCTCGCCGCAGGTGTGGACGATTTCATCCAAAAGGCCGAGGATTTTTTTCCACACCTGCAAGTGAGGCCGCAGGTTCGTGGTGAGGAATTGGGCCTCGTCCATGGCGCTCAAGGTTTTCGGGATTTTTTCTTTCAAAAGGAAACGGTACAGCAGCTCGCAGCGATCCTTCACAGACGCTGCGTTTTTCCATGCCTCCGCCAAGGGATCTAAGAGCTCCAAGAGACGCATGCGCCACTCATTCACCTTCCGCAGCTCAGCGAGCTCCGCCTCCGAGAGTGGCGGCGGGTCCTTCTCCAGGTCCCAATAGATGCGGAAGTCCCAGGTGCGGTGCCACTGCCAGGGGCGGATGCGATGGGTGAGCACATAATTTTCCAGTTCGTCGATTTCTTCTCTGGAGAAATCGGGGAGTAGCGCGGTCTTCAGGAGTCGGAAGAGCGCCTCGGATTGGTAGCCGCCGTTTTTGCGCGTGGCCTCGGCGGTGAGGAAGCGCACCAGGAAATCGGCGAGCATCACCAGCGGATGATTGTTCATGGGCTGCTTCTTGTCGATGAAGGCAGGAATTTGATAAGTCTTGAAGGTGCGAGCGAAGGCGTCGTTATAATTTTCCGGCGTCCGCATGAGCACCAGGATGTCCCGATAGCGAAGACCCTGGTCGCGGACCAGGGAGGCGATGGTGCGGGCGATGCCGTCTACCTCGTCCTCCTGGGAGGCAGCGGTCAGAAGGTGGATGCCTTTGGCGGGCGAAATTTCTGTTTCTTTGAAATCGCAAGGGAGGCTCCGCTCGGCGAAGAAGGAGCGGGAGAGGGCGAGGAGCTTCTCGCTGCGGAAACGCTTTTCCTCCGTCAGCGTGATGCCGTCGGAGTGGCGCTCCGCTTCCTGGAGCTGCTGATAGAGCTGGTAGGGCCGCGCGAAATTTGGATTTCCTGCGGCCACCTCCGGCCGGTCCATGGGGAGCGTCATGGTCACTTCCTTTGCCGTGTGGATGAGGGCGGAGACGATATGAATTTTTTGCGGGGCCATGCCATTGAACCCATCGATCCACACATGGGAATTTTTGATGGAGGGAGACTTGGGGATTTCCCGCGCCAAAAGATCGAAGAGGCTGCCTTCGTAGGAAAAGTGCGCGCGAAGATAATCGTGGTACGCCCGATAGAGCAGCGCGAGGTCCGCCGTCTTCTTCCCCAGCGGCGTGCCCTCCTCTCTTTCCGCAGCGTCCTCCAAATCTTTTTCAGAAATACAGAACATATCCAGCTGGTGGAAAAAGTTCGTGAGATTTTCGGAGAAATGGGGGTACGACGCGGCGCGGAAAATCACCTGCAGCTGATCCTTGTGTTCTTCCAGCAGCCGTCGGATGATGATCTGCTGTCCCAAGGGAGAGAGGGCGTCGGCCACCGGCGAGTGAAGCTCTTGGAAGACACGGTAGGCCAGGCGGGAGAAGCCGCACACCGTCACGTCCACGAAGCCTTCGCCGGGGAAGGACTTCGCCAGCATGTACTCGGCGGTGTAGGTCCCCTGGTCCGGTACCAAAAGGTACGCCTTCCCGCCGGGGGTGCTTCTCAAATACTCTTGGATCTCGCGGCAGCACCGGCTGCTCTTCCCGCTGCCGGCTTTGCCGAAAATGAAATGTAAGCTCATAGGGGGCCTCCTTGTCAAAGGGATAAGGGATTAGGGATAAGGATTTCTAAAGTGAGGAGTGAGGAGTGAGGAGTGAGGAGTGGAGGTG
>CAVKMC010000034.1:0-3734 GCA_963657285.1 Agathobacter sp. | reverse complement strand
GGAGGTGCGCCGCATCAATTCATATAGCGGCGCAGAATTTTTGAAATAAAATAAATGCGGATCATTCTCCAACATTTTCATTATCTCAATTTTTTATGATCTGCTTTTCATTATATCTCAAATAAAGACAGAGGGCGCCAAGAAAATATGTTTGGAAACATGAGTCACGCTCTATCTCATCATCTGGCGCATCTTATTTAAAAAGTCGCGGCGCTTTCCAATTTGTGCGCCGCACCGCCACTCCTCACTCCTCACTCCTCACTTTGGCCCGGGCGCCTTATCCCCTATCCCTTGTCCCTTAGCGTCAACCCCTTGAACCCCGCTCCCCAACCTCGTATAATAGAAAAGTTATTTCAAAGAAAGAAGGCAAGTCATCGGAATGAATAGCAATGCGCTTTGGACTCGGGAGTTTATCGGCATGGGGCTCACGAATTTCTTTTATTTCATGTCGCAATACATTTTGATCGCCTCTCTCCCGGTGTACATCATGGATGACCTGGGGCTGGGGCAGTGGGAGGCGGGGATGGCCATGACCTGCTTCCAGATCGGCACGGTGACGGCGCGGCCGTTGGCGGGACGCATCATCGACGGCGTGCACAAGCAGCGGCTGCTCCTCATCGTTTCGATTTTATTTTTCCTCATCATGGCAGGCTTCCACCTGGCGGACGAGCTTCACCTGGTGTGGGGGCTCCGATTGCTTCACGGTATCATCTTCGCCCTGGGCACCACCGCGTCGGCTACCATGGCGGCCTTGGTCTTGCCGGCGAAGCGCAAAGGCGAGGGCATCGGCTACTTCGCCGTCTGCGGCAACATGGCCATGGTGGTGGGGCCCTTGGTGGGGCTTCTCATCATTGAAACCTTCGGCGCCTCCATTCTCTTCACCTTCCTGGCGGGCCTTGCGGTGTGCGCCATCCTTTCGGGAAATGGGAAATCGCTTCCCTCCTCTGTGGTGAAGCCCGGCGAGCGGAGAAGCAAGGGCTTCCATCTCTCCGATTTCTTTGAACGGAAAGCCCTTCCGGCAGTCATCCTTGGGGGCCTCGTCTTCTTTGCTTACGGCGGCGTCCTCACCTTCATTCCCATGTACACCAGAAGTCTGGGGATTTCCTCCTACACCAGTTTGTTCTTCCTGGTCTTCGCGCTGGTCATCGTGGTGAGTCGTCCCTTCGTGGGCTATCTCTTTGACCATCACGGCTCGGACTATACGGTGTATCCCGGATTTATTTCCTTTTCCCTGGGCTTCATCCTTTTCAGCATGGCCGAGGGGCCGGTGCTGCTCCTCTTCTCCGGCGCTGTCCTGGGCTTGGGCTTCGGGGCTCTCGCTCCGGCGTTCCAGACCATCGCGGTGCAGAAGGCTCCCGCCTCTCGCGCCGGAGTGGCGACATCCACCTACTTCTGGTCTTTGGACATCAGCGTAGGCCTCGCCGCCGGCTTCCTGGGCATGGTCGCCGACGCCTGGGGCTATCCCTTCATGTACGGCGTCATCTGCCTCGCCTCGTCGCTGGTGGGATTGGGGTATTATACATGGTGGCGGAGACAAGGATAAGGCGTGCTTGCCTGCTCTCTCATAGCTATGAGCTATGAGAGAGGAGCTTGGAGCTCGGCTGGAGTCAGTGGGCGTGCTCGGCGGAGATGCAAGGACCTTGCCGCATAGCATGCCTACTGTCTCCAGAGAAGCTCTTGGTTTCACTGTATAGCATGCCTACTTGCGCCAATGAAGCTCCAAGCTCCAAGCTGAAAGCTCCTAGCTATGACGAAGCAGGTATGCGGATTTTGATTTCAAAAATAGCGCCGTTTTTTAATTTGATGCGGCGTACCTTCCCTTGAACCCTGAACCTTGAACCTTGAACCTTTTCCCTCCTTGCTTTTCCTTTCCAAAATTGCTATGATAACTTTCGAAATAGTTTAGGTGGGGGAAACATTTTTTATTTCATAAGAGAATCGAAGAGCATGTGCGTCTCCTACGTGGAGGCGCTTTTATTTTTTTATGGATGAATGTATGGAAGAAGAGAAAAAATGGATCGGACATTTTAGCAAGCCCGTGCTGGCGCTGGGGGTCTTGGCGACCTTCGTGTGGGTGCTGGTGCTCTATCACACCTTTGCCATGGCTGAGGCGAACCGCTTACGGGCGCTGGGATCGGCGCAGCTGAATTGGCTGGAGCAGACGGAGGATCGGCACCGGCGTATCCTGGACGGTGTGGCCGGCTGGATCGTGCAGCAGGATGGAAATACGGAAGGCTTCAATGCGCAGGCGTCGCGTTACCTCGGCTTCAGCCATTGCGTGCAGAGCATCCAGCTCTTCCCGCTTCATGGCGAGCAGAAGGTATTTCCCTGGGCGGGCTGGGCGCTGGACTTGACGGAGGAGATGCCGCTGTGGGAAAAGAATTTCACAGAGGACAAACGCCTCACGCCGCGGTTGTTTCATGAAAACGAAAAGACCGGCGGCGAGGATTTGGTGTTCCTTAGGCCGGTGTACCTGGATAAGGGCGAGAGCAACGCGGCAGAGCTTTGGGGCTTTGTGGTGCTCACCACATCGACCCAAGGGCTTTACGATGAAATGAATCTGGATCGTTTCCAGAAGCTTCATGTGAATCACGAATTGTCCTGGATGGGGCAAGACGGGACGGCGCAGACCTTGATTTCCCGCGGCGACTTTAACGGCGTCGATGTGAAGGTGTCTCGAAGGATTGGCGGCGCTCTGTGGACCCTCCGCCTGCTGCCCGAGGATGGCTGGTGCAGCTGGTGGGTGATTCTCCTGGGCATCTGGAGCGGCGTCATGCCAACTCTCATGATTTCTTTCTATAGGAATCGGAGCATCACCGCCGAGACGAAGGGAAATCATGATTTCCTCACCGGCGCTTACAACCGAAGCGGCGGCGAGAAGGCGGCAGAGCAATATCTCAAGGCCCATCGTCACGAGAAGGTGCGGGTCATGGCGTTGGACATCGACAATTTCAAATTGGTGAACGACATGTACGGCCACGAGGCCGGCGACGATGTGCTGAAGCGTCTCGTCACCGACGCGCGGCTCGCCTTCCCCGGTGCCGTGGTGATCCGCAATGGCGGCGACGAATTCATGATCCTCCAAAGCTACGAGGAGGAAAATCTGATGAATGAGCACATCCGCCTCTTCGTGAAGACGCCGCACCACGCCCTGACCAAGAGCGGGGACATCCAGTTCACCACCTCCATGGGCTGCGCCTCCTATCCCGCCCAGGACGATAGTTATTTGAAATTGGCAAACAAAGCGGACTTCGCGCTCTACAATGCGAAGCTCAATGGCAAATCCGATTGGCGTCCCTTCGACGCCTCGCTCCTCACCTTGCAGAAGCGCGTGCGCCTGGGCTTCAATCTCTCCGACCTTTCGAACCACATGCCCGGCGCCATGTTCGTGAACCACTGCGACGACGAAGGAAGGATCCTTTTCGCCAGTGACCCGGCGGTCTCGCTCCTCTCCTGCGACTCCTGGGAGGATTTCCAGGACTACAGCAAGGGCTCCTTCAAGCAGGTGGTCCACCCCGATGACTGGCAGCGCATCTATGAAGGCGCGCGGAAGCTGGAGGCAGAAGGCGAAGCGGCGAAGCAAATCAAATTCTTCCCCTGCCGACTCCTTGCAAAGAATGGAGAAATCAAAGAAGTCTTCTCCGTGGGCCAGTACCACGTGAACCCCTTCCACGGCGGCGTCTTCTACGTCACGGTCTTTGAGAAATCCTGCATCGTCGTGAGCGATGGAAAAT
>CAVKMC010000033.1:0-12091 GCA_963657285.1 Agathobacter sp. | reverse complement strand
ATTATGGACTTATTATATGGGCTCAGGTTGCAAGGCGCAAGAAGCAGTCGATAGTTGTAGTCGGTGGTCGGTAGTCGGTAGTCGGGCACGTTTGGCCATTTTCAAAACTCGCGCCGCTTTCCAATTTGATGCGGCGCACCGCCACTCCTCACTCCTCACTCCTCACTCCTCACTCCTCACTTCCCGCCACTGTATTTCCCTCCCCAATTCTGCTATGATAGGGATGAAAGGTGGTGGTGTCATTGAGTCGAATCAAAGACTGGGAGGAATTGACCATCCAGGACAATTTCCTATTTCAAAAGGTCATGCAGAACAAACGAATCTGCAAGTATCTCATCGAAAAGATCCTTCATATTTCTATCAAGGAAATATTTTTCCCCGACTCGGAGAAAAATATTTCCATCCGCTACGACAGCAAGAGCATCCGCCTCGACGTCTATGTGGAAGACGACAGCGGGCGCGTGTACGATATCGAAATGCAATGCACCAACGGCAGCGACCAGGAGCTCCCCAAGAGGACGCGGTACTATCAAGGCATGATCGATATGGGACTTTTGGAAAAGGGCGGTTATTATGACAAGCTGAATCCTTCTTTCATCATCTTTATCTGCACTTTTGATCCCTTTCACAAAGGCCTTCCCATTTATACCTTCAGAAATAGATGTATTGAATGCGATGGTCTAGAGCTTCAAGATGGGTCTACAAAGCTTTTCTTGAATAGCAAAAGCCGCAGCAAAGATGTAGACCCGGACATCGCAGCCTTCTTGCGTTACGTAGATGGGAAAGTGGCCGAGGGACAATTTACAAAAACCGTAGAGCAAGAAGTGCTCCGAATCAAAGAACACAATGAAACGAGGCGAGAATATATGACATTAGCAATGGAACTAAGGCTGCAGCGCCGTGAAGGTGAAGCCGAAGGTTTAGAAATAGGAATCAAAAAAGGCCGTGAAGAAGGGCGTGTAGAAGGTCGCGAAGAAGGAGCTCAAGACGAAAAAAAGAAAATCATCTTCACTATGGCATCCATGCAAATGCCTGCTGAAGTGATTGCTCAAGCCACCCATAGCACTCCAGAATTTGTTAAAAACGTGCTTAGTCAAAACGCATAAAAAGAGCCGAGAGAAATCATCACATATTTCTCTCGGCTCTTTTCGTATGCCTTAATCGGTTGTCGGTAGTCAATTTAGTAATCGGTAGTCAGTGATCGGTAGTCAGTACGTGCTTGACTGCTCAGTCAAATGCGTACCGACTACCGACCACCGACTACCGATTACTATTATTTCCCCAAATTCTCAAACAGCATTTCCACAAACCGATCGGCGTCAGAGTTCAGCGCCACCTGAGCGGTGATGGGGTCCATGAATTTCTTGGTGTTATGGAAATCGGCTACCATGCGTCCGTCGCAGAGGCCGCCGGCGATGTCGATGTCTACATTCGCATCGGCCAGCTCGGTGATGACCTTCTCGTCGATGAGGTACGCGATGGCCAGCGCGTCGTGGATCGGCGCCATGTGGTTGTCGTAGCGGTACAGCATGGCGCCGGCTACGGTGCCTGCCTGGTGGCGAAGGGCGAAATTGTGATCGGAGACGTCATTCACCTTCAGGTTATCGATGCGCTTCTGCACCAGCGCTGCTGCCACCTTTGCCTCCGGTGTGCCCAGGGCCGCCAGCTCCTTGCATTTCTCTTCGGACATGCAAGCTCTCCAAGTGGCATCGAGAGGCAGGATCACCTTCGGGATGGCAGAGTCCATGACGATCTTCGCAGCCTCCGGGTCCGCGTAGAAATTAAATTCCGCTGCCGGGCTCGCATTGGCACCGCAGTGGCCGCCGCCCATGATCACCAGCTGCTTGATCTTGCCGGCAATGCGCGGCTCGATGCGAAGGGCCATGGCCAGGTTTGTCAAAGGTCCTACGGCTGCCACATAGATGTCTCCGTCAGACTCCATAAGCTTCTGCACTAGGTAGAAAACCGCATGCTCCTTCTGCGGCTTGATTTCCGCTTCCGGCAGCGGCAGGAAATCGCCATGGCAGTCGTTCAAAGTCACACGAGGCAGTGCCGGCTTTCTGGTGGGGATCTGGTTGCAAATGATCGGCTCCTCGCAGCCCCGGTACACCGGCACATCGGATTTCATGAACTGCACCACCCTGAGCGCATTCTCCGTGGTCTTGGGCACGATGCGGTTCCCATTCACCGTGGTAATAGCCAGAAGGTCGATGTCCTCCGACTTCATAGCCAGCATGATCGCAATGGCATCATCCGAACCGGGATCGCAGTCAAGAATTACTTTTTTGGTCATAGCTTTTCTCCTTTTTGAAATATGGGGTTAGTAATCGGTAATCAGTGGTCGGTAGTCGGGCGCGCGTACCTGCTGCCCCACTACCGTTATCCGTTCACCGTATAACCGTTTACCGGCCCCTTTACTGATAGCAAGTCGTAAATCGATACACTTTTCCGTGTAAGAGCTTATCGCTCCATATCTCACTACCATTAGTATGCACGGTGCACGGTTATACGGTAAACGGTTTACGGTAGTGGGGACGCACCCAAACGCGTTATCCTTATTTCAAAACTCGCGCCGCTTTCCAATTTGATGCGGCGCACCTCCACTCCTCACTCCTCATTCCACACTCCTCACTTTTCCGTAAGCATGCTTTGCTTCTCCCTCAAAGTTACATCGTGAAAATATACGACGCCACCATATCCACGATAAGCATCACGAAGAGGAGTGGCGCGGTGCGTTTCGCCAGGCGGATGGGCGCTAGCCCTGCGGTGCCGGCGATGGCAATGAGTGCGCCGCATACCGGCGACGACGCGCGGCCGATGGAGGTCGCCAGTTCCATCGGAAGAAGCAGAGTCAGCGTCGGCACGCCGAGCTTCGCCGCCACTGTCGGCGTCAAAGGCCCGAAGGCAAAGAAGGGCGCCGCGCCACTACCCATGATGATAGCAAAGACATAGGTGATGCCCGTCAGGAGCACCATGATGAGCACGCCGGCCCCTTGGATATCAGAAATCATATTTGTAAAAATGGTGATGCCGCCCAGGATTTTGATGCCTTCTGCAAAGACGGAAGCGGAAATAATAATCGCCACCACCGACACGAACACATTGGCCATGCCCTTGAAGATTTCCGCCATATCCGCCGGAATGGCGCTCCGATCCTTGCGGCATACAAATTCGCAGAGGAAGGTGATCGCAAAGCCGATGAAGTTCGCCGTGATCACATCGATTTTGATAGACGGCATGAAGTAAGCCGCAAAGACCAGGATCAAAGGAATCAGCGGCAGGAAAATGTAGAAGAAAGGCACCGACGGATTTTCGATTTTCTGCTCCGTCCCCAGCACTTCCTCCTCTGAAGGAGCAGCCGCGTCCTTTCGATCCATATAGCGATAGTAGAAAGGAATCAGGATCGCCGTCACTGCCACGATGGAAGCCACCACCTTGTACTGGTACTGCAGGAACATTTCCACCACATTCATCTCCGCCACATTGGCCATGAAGAGCGTGGAGCCATCGTTGGGCCCGTAGTCGAGACACAGGAGCGCCAGCACCGACGCCGCCGTGATGGGACGGATGCCCAGAGCGATGAAGACAGGAAATACAGTGGCCAGCATCAGGACCGCCAAAGAAGCCTGGCTCGGCAGCACCAGCTTCAAGCACATGCCCAGCACATAGAAAGCCGAAAGGATGAGATACTTATTCTTGATGCCGCCCAAAAGCTTGCTCGCTGTGAAGGCCAACTTCGTAGACGCGCCGATATGCTTCATATACGTCGCGTACCCGGTGACCACCATGATCAGCGTGCCGATACCGGCAATATTTTTTTTAAAGGTGGCAGTCAAAAAGCCGAAAGTATCCAGGAATACATTTCCCAAAGACCCTTTCGGCAAAATCGGCGTCCCCGTCAAAAGACTCGCCGCCATCAAAATCACAATGCCCGACGCAAAGAATACGAAAATCGCATTGTACTTCTTCAAAATGAGCTTCGCCACGATCACCGCAAACACCACGGTGAGGGCAATCAAGAACCACTGGTACATCTGTCCCCTCCTATGATAACAAAAATCGATAGTATCATAACATAAGGGGACGGGGTTATTCAAGACACTATTGTTTTTAGTAGTCGGTGGTCGGTGGTCGGTAGTCGGGACGCTTTTACCTGCCTCCTCATAGCTAGGAGCCTGGAGCTTGGAGCTCCATTTGAGTCAGTAGGCACGCCAGATGGTAGAGTCTGGCGCGCCTACTGGCCCAAGAGTTTGCTGCCAAGCATGCTTACCGGACTCCAGTCGAGCTCCCAGCTCCTAGCTAAAAGCTCCTAGCTAAAAGCTCCTAGCTATGAGGAGGCAGGTACGCGGATAGCCCAAGTCTCTACCTCCGAGCATGCCTACTGGACTCCAGTCGAGCTCCAAGCTCCCAGCTCAAAGCTCCTAGCTATGTCGAAGCAGGCAAACGCCCCTCCGACTACCGACTACCACCGTCTCTCAAATCCCAAATACCACTCTCTCCCATTCACATAGAGGTCATCCACTTTTTTATTTCCTATATTATAGACTCCCGCCTTCAAGGTATAGGCCTTGCCCCAGTGCTTTTGCACCGAGAGGTTCACGGCGTGGTAGGTGTAGTCCGCGCCATCGAAATAGTAATCGCCATGGAAGCTATCCCAGAGCTTTCCGGTGAAGCCGTAGTCCTGGTGGTCGTCGTAGTCCAAGGCGAAGGTCACGGTCTGGCGGCTGCGATTCTCCAGGCGCGCATGAGCCTTCGTATCCTTCGCGTCCAAGTACGTGTAGCCCGCCGAGAGGATCCAGCGGTCAGTGAGCGGATGGGTGAGCGATGCCTCGAGGCCCTCCATCTTTGCCTCGTCCCGATTGACGTAGCGATACCAAGTGGCCTCGCGCTCCGTGTCAATTAAATTTTTTACCTTATTATGGAAATAGGAAATCTTGTACTCTGTCTTTCCCCGCTCCCATTCAAAAGCGAAGTCGTAGCTCTTCGATTTCTCCGGCGCAAGGTTCGGATTTCCATAGACCGTCACCGGGTGACCCGTATCCATTTGGAGATAGAGCTCGCTGATCGTAGGCGCGCGGAAGCCCTTGCCCCAGTTCGCCTTCACGCGGCTATGGTCGTCCAGCTTGTAGGTCATGCCGACCTTTGGCGTCCCCACGAAGCCATACTGATTTCCTTTGGCGAAACGGATGGACGGCGTCACATAGAGCCGCTCATTCACCTGCCACAGATCCGACAGGTAGACCGCTGTCTCATAGCGCTCGTGGCTCGCCATGTCCCCGGGATTTGTCTGCTGGGAAATCAACCGCGTCCCTTTGTAAATGGTCTTCGTGAATTCTCCGCCAAAGGTGAATGTGTGGTCCCTAAAGCGCATGGTGTCCCGGCCCTCGAAGCCCCAAAGGCTATAGCGTCCGTGGTCCGCCGCGTAGGTAGGCATCCGAAGGTCCAGCTGCGAAGTGATCATCTCTCGGATATGGGGAATCATCCTCTCATACGGAGTCCCTATGAACGCCGAAAGATCCGCCGCCTCGCCGCCGAGCCGCCCATTGATATTCTCCGAAAGCTTTTTCAAATGGCTATAGTACACACGCGCTTCGTAGTCATTCCGCTTCGTCTCGCCGGTGTAAGTCAAGGCGCTGCTCCACTCCGTGCGCTCGGCGCGGTTCACCGCGTTCTGCTGCACCACGATGGACGGGATCAGCTTCATAAAATCCGCGTGCCCCGACGGCGCGCCGGCAGACGCCATGATTTTATCCAGCTCGCCCGTAGCATTGGCCATGCGCAGGGTGGTCTTCTCATGGAAATAATCCAGATTCACCCGGAGCTTATTTTTGTTTTCATTTTGGAAATCATAAATCCCATCGATGCCAAAGCTTTCCTGATTTCCATAGGCCGGCGTATCATAGCCATCGTACTTGATGCCTCGCGCATTGGCCGCAGTGTCCACATTTCTAAAGGTGATGGGCCGCACCTTCGTGAGCCGCCCATCCACTGCCACGCTCCAGCGCCCCAGCTTGCCCGGGTCATAGCGGAAGTGAGTCTCGTTCTCTCGGCTCCCCACCTGGAATCCATAGGCCGCCGACGCTTCGCCGGGCTTCTTCGTGATGATCTGGATCACCCCGCCCATGGCGTCGGACCCATACATCGCCGCCGCCGGACCACGGAGCACCTCGATGCGCTCCACCTTGGAGAGATCCATCCGCGAGAGCAGATACACATTCTTCGTCTGGCTCGTGTCCTCGTCCGCCAGCCGCCGGCCGTCCACCAGGATCAAGGTCTGATTCGTATTCATCCCCCGCAGCATCACCTGATGGCCACCCATGGCGGACGTGCTATTCTGACTGCCCCGCGACAGGTCCAGCCCCAAGACCGTCCCCAAAGCCTCGGACACATTGGACGCCCCCAGCCGCCGGAAATCCTTCTCCGTCACCACCGTCACCGCCTGCGGCTCGTCAGTGAGCTCCACGCCCACGCGCTCCGCCGTCACCGTCACCGGCGCCAAGGTGAATACCTCCGCCCCGCTCGCCATATACCAAGGCGCCAAAGCCAAGACCGCCGCCAAGACTTCTCTCTTCATACAAAATTTCCCCCGCTTTCCATTTTTAGGTAAGCCTATTATATAACGGAGTGGGAAATTGCGTCTAGCGCCAGTGCGCACATAGAGAGGCCACGGCTGTCGGCATAGTAGTCGGTAGTCGGGCGCACCTGCTTCTTCATAGCTTTGAGCTATGAGCTTGGAGCTTGGAGCTCTACTAGCGGCAGCTGTCATGCTTAGCGTCAGAGACACAGGGCGAATCGCGTCTGGCCGAAGCGTCGTTGTCTCGTGGGGCGAACTTACAAGCTCCTGGCTCCAAGCTCCAAGCTATGAGAAAGCAGCTAAACGCGCCCGACTACCGACTACCGACTACCGACCACAAAATGCATGGCGTCATTCTCTAAAATTTCCTGTTGCATATTTATCCCTATAGCTGTATAATTATCACAATTCCATTCACTATTATTCTTCAAAAAGCAGATGATAAGCCCCGATTTCCTTGAAATGAAATAGAAATCCTGCATAAGAAATGTATAAAGCTTATAAATCCGCTTCCATAAAAAGGGGACAATGCAAATGTTTGAAAAAGAAATCAAAGAAAAAGTCGATGCGGTGATTCCCCAGGTCGTCACCTGGCGCCGCCATTTTCACTCCTACCCGGAAGTTTCCGGCGAGGAAGTGAATACCTCTCTCTACATCCAGGAAGAGCTCAAGAAGCTGGGCATCCCATTTGAAACCGGATTCTTCCAGAACGCCGTCCTCGGCTACATTCACGGCAGTGAGCCCGGCAAGACCGTGGCCCTCCGCGCGGACATGGACGCTCTCCCGGTCACCGAACAGACCGGCCTTCCCTTCGCTTCGAAGAACCCCGGCAAGATGCACGCCTGCGGACACGACAGCCACATGGCCATCCTCCTGGGCGCAGCCGCTGTGCTGAACCAGATGAAAGACCAGATCAAAGGCACCATCAAATTGGTTTTCCAGCCGGCAGAAGAGGAAGCAGCCATCGGCGGCGGCCGGCACATCGCCAATAGCGGCAAGCTGGACGACGTTTCTGAAATCTACGGCCTTCATGTATGGCCCGAGCTCCCGGTCGGAGTCGTTGGCCTCAAGCCCGGCAACCTCATGGCTGCCTCCGATCGCTTCTACGTCCATGTGAAAGGGAAATCCACCCACGCAGCGCAGCCCCACAATGGCACCGACGCCCTCGTAGCTGCCGCTCACTTCATCATCGACGTGCAGACATTGATTTCCCGCGAGATGAACCCCATGGAAAATGTAGTCTGCACCATCGGCCTCATGAATGCGGGCACCCGCTACAACGTAGGCGTCGAAGACGCGTACCTGGAAGGCACCGTCCGCACCTACACACCGGCGCTCCGCGACAAGATGGAAAAGAGACTGGGAGAAATCCTGGCAGGCCTGGACCTCATGTTTGGCACCCACTCGGAGCTGAACTACGTCCGCGGCCACAGCGCCACCATCAATACACCGGAGAAAATTGATTTCCTAAAAGAAATCGCAGCCTCCTACCTGGGCAAGGAACACATCGCCCTGCCCCAGTTCCCATCCATGTGCGCCGAAGACTTCTCCTCGTACCTGGAAAAATTCCCCGGCGCCTTCATGTGGCTCGGCACCGGCAAGCCCGGCACCCCGGCCCTCCACAACGCCAGCTTCGCCATCGACGAATCCATCCTTCCCCTGGGCGTCACCATGGAAGCTGCAGCCTGCCTCGAGGCTTTGAGTAAATAACTGCTGAGATTTAGTAATTAGGAATTAGTGGTCAGTAATTAGTACGCACTTAACGATAACATCAAACTCATACCAATCACTGACCGCTAATCACTAATCGCTAGTCACTGACCCCTAACTACTAACTACTAATTACCGACCACTAATTACTAATTACTAACCACCAATTACCAAAAACGGGAGATCCACCATGAACACCTTACTGAACAAATCCTTTCTGACCATGCTCGACTACACACCGGAGCAATTCAACTACTACCTCGACTTAGCGGAACAGCTGAAAAAAGATAAAAAAGAAGGCAAAGAAGCCCAGACACTTAAGGGCAAAAATTTTGCCCTTATTTTTGAGAAAGACTCCACCCGCACCCGCTGCGCCTTCGAAGTAGCCGCTCGCGACCAAGGCGCCTACACCACATACCTTGGCCCCACGGGCAGCCAGATCGGCAAGAAGGAATCCATCGCCGACACCGCCAGAGTCCTTGGCTCCATGTTTGACGCCATCGAATTCAGAGGATTTCAGCAAAGCGCCGTGGAAGAACTCTCCGCCAAAGCCGGCGTCCCGGTATGGAATGGCCTCACTGACTACGACCACCCCACCCAGACGCTGGCCAACTTCCTCACACTCCGTGAGCATTTCAAGAAACCATTGAACCAGATTTCCTACGCCTATGTGGGCCACGGCCAGTCGAATATGGCCCACGCCCTCATGGCAGGCGCCGCCCTTGCCGGCATGGACTTCCGCATCATCGGACCGGCACAATATTTCCCGGAAGACGACTTCACTGCCAAGTGCAAGGAAATCGCCAAGAAAACCGGCGCCACCTTCACCTTCACCGATGACCCCATCGAAGGCGTCAAAGGCCTCGACGTCATCTACACCGGCGTATGGGTCACCATGGGCGATCCCTACGAACTCTGGGGCGAAAGAATTAAACTCTTCATGCCATACCGCATCACCATGGACATGATCAAAAACACCGGCAACCCGGACGTGGTCTTCTGCCACTGCCTGCCGGCCTTCCACAATACAGAAACCAAAGTGGGCAAGGACATCTACGAACGCTTCGGCCTTGACGGCATCGAAGTCACCGACGACGTCTTCGAGGCGCCCTTCTCCCTGGCCTTCCAGGAAGCGGCGAACCGCCTGCCCACCATCAAAGCCGTCATGGTAGCCACCTTCGCGGACTACCCCATTCAGAAATAAGAGAGGAGGAAATACAATGACTACGCACGCACTGCCTAAAGTCTTTATTGTTGGAGAATCGGGGACCACAGGCCTTAGACTTCACGAGCGCCTGATTTCCCGCACCGACATCGAGCTCCTCTCCCTTCCCGAAGAAAAACGGAAAGACATCCCCACCATCGTGGAATACGCCAAGAAAGCGGACCTCATGTTCCTCTGCCTCCCCGATGACGCCTCCCGCGAAATCGTGAAAGCCACCGAGGGCACCGGCATCCGCATCCTCGACACCTCCACCGCCCACCGCACAAAAGAAGACTGGGTCTACGGCTTCCCCGAACTTAGCAGCGAGCAATACGAAGCCATCAAAGGCGCACAGAAAGTCGCCGTCCCCGGCTGCCACGCCTCCGGCGCCATCTCCATCCTGCAGCCCCTAGTCCACGCCGGCGTCCTTCCCATCAACTATCCCCTCCACATCATCTCCCTCACCGGCTACAGCGGCGGCGGCAAAAAGATGATCAAGGAATACGAAGAAGAAAAGACCCTCCCCCTGGAATCCCCGCGGCAATATGGCCTCTCCCAGAAACACAAGCACCTTCCGGAAATCATGAAAGTCTGCAAGCTCTGCGAGACCCCACTCTTCTCGCCCATCGTAGCCGACTACTACGCCGGCATGGAAGTCACCGTCGGCTTCCACACCGGCTTCCTGCAGCTCCCCTGCGGCCTTCCCGGAGACATCACCATCGAAGACTTCCACAACATCTTCGAGAAACACTACAAAGACTCCAAATTCATCAAAGTCTCCCCGCTCTCCACAGAAGAAACCAACGCCCTCTTCCTGGCTGCCAATGAAAACGCAGGCAAAGACTCCATGACCCTCTACATCACAGGAAACGACGAACGCATCCAAGTCGTATCCATGTTCGACAACCTGGGCAAAGGCGCCTCCGGTGCCGCCATCGAATGCATGAACATCATGCTAGGCCTCCCGCCGGAAACCGGACTTGTAGTAGACTAATCCCGCCTTCTTCCCTGAAGAAGGTACCCGCAGGGCGGATGATGCAAAGACCCCGCCTACCTGCTCCCTCATAGCTTTGAGCTAGGAGCCTGGAGCTTGGAGCTCGGTTAGAGTCCAGTAGGCACGCCCGACGGAGACGCAATGTCTCTACCGCATAGCATGACTAATGGCGCCAAGAAAGCTCCTAGCTCCTAGCTCAAAGCTCAAAGCTATGGCGAAGCAGTCAAACACACTCCCCCGTATCCCCAAACGAAAGGAAATACCATGAACACAGACAATGCCATCCGGGCCGAGATACTGACCCAGGCCGTACCATACATCAAAGAATACACCGGTAAATACGTCGTCGCCAAATACGGCGGAAACGCCATGACCGACCCCGTCCTGAAGAAGCACGTCATGCAAGACATCCTCCTTCTCCACCTCATCGGCGTGAAAGTCATCCTCGTCCACGGCGGCGGCCCGGACATCAACTCCATGCTCGACGCCCTCCACATCGAATCCCATTTCGAAAACGGCCTGCGCGTCACCGACGCAGCCACCATGGAAGTCGTGCAGATGGTCCTCGCCGGCAAAGTCAATAAAGGTCTCGTGGCCTACCTCTCCGCCCTGGGCGGCAAAGCCATCGGCCTCTGCGGCATCGATGGAAATATGATCAAAGTCCACACCAAAGACGAGAAACTCGGCTGGGTCGGTGAAATCGATCACATCGACAAAACCATCATCGACAACGCCCTAGACGGCGGCTACATCCCCGTCATCTCCTCCGTCGGCGTAGACGAAAAAGGCCAGGCCCACAACATCAATGCCGACACCGCAGCCACCAAGATCGCAGCCGCCCTCAATGCGGAATGTCTCGTCTTCATGAGCAACATCGACGGCGTCATGAAAGACCCGAAAGACAAGAGCACCCTCTACGACGCCCTCACCCTCGTAGAAACCGAATCCCTCAAAAAAGACGGCATCATCAATGGCGGCATGATCCCCAAGGTAGACGCCTGCACCGACGCCATCAAAGACGGCGTACAGAAAGTCTTCATCATCAACGGCGAAGTCCCCCACGCCCTCCTCATCGAGCTTCTCACCGACGAAGGCCTCGGGACCATGTTCGTGAAATAACCGGTAACCGGTAACCGATAGCCGATAACCGATAACCGGTAGTAGGGAGGTTACTAGCGGTAGCTTAAACATGTTACTGCAACCTTAAATGCGTCGCCCCTTGGAGAAGGGGCCGCCCAATAGGGCGGGATGGAGTGCCTCGCAAGAGGCACAATCAGCACTAGCGGTAAGCACACCTACTGACTCACCCGCCAAGCCACGCCGTCATCCTAAACGTAGCCCTCGGATCTATCAGCTATAGCTCAAGCATGCCTACTGCCACCAAATGCTATTAAAGAATCATGCTGAAGCTTAGCTTAGAACATGACGCTAACCTTATGGGAGTAGACCCTTGGAGAAGGGTCGCGCGATAGCGCCGGATAGAAATGCGCCGCAAGGCGCATAATCAGCACCAGCCATAAGCATGCTAGCGTTTGCGTAAAGTTTTGCAGCTTGCCCTCTCGCTGGTTGTGCCTCTTCGAGGCACTTCTATCCTCCGCTAACGCGCGCC
>CAVKMC010000032.1:0-12098 GCA_963657285.1 Agathobacter sp. | reverse complement strand
TCCTCCGCTAACGCGCGCCCCTTCTCCAAGGGGCTACATTTTGACGCTTGAGTATAGTAGTTATTTTACCTGCTGGTATTTAAACAGCTTAACTTAACAGCATTACATAGGGCGGGGGGTGCTTCTCTCCTTTTTCGAACCAACCTCCACCGCTTCGCGGTTACCTCCTTCCAGAGGACGGAGGTAACCGTCGGAAAATGGGTACTAATTACTAATTACTGACCACTAATTACTAAACCAATTAAGCCAAAGGAGGTAACCTATGGGCAACGAAATTGCAGCCGATTTCCGTCGCATTGAAGTGGAGGAAGTCGTGGCTATCGCGGAAAAATTGCATTGGGAAATCAAACAGCGGGAGAATGATCCGATTTTCTTTGATTTCAACTATGTAGGAGACGACATCCCGATGAAGGATGGCAAGCCTCGGAGCTTCATGGCTTTTACACCGAAGAAGACAGGCAATCAGCTGGTAGAGCAGGTGCAGCTTTCGTCGATCATGTACGGTTGCCAACTGGCGGCCGGCAACTTCAACAAAGATGAAATTTTCATCATGAAAAAGTTTGCGCAGAAAATCATTGAATTGGATCAGGCGCTTCGCAAGGAGCTTCCTTTCCATGGTAGGGAAGTAGAATTGGGGAATCTATGTTTATTGTAAGAAATACGGAAATGAAAGAAGCCATTTCCTCCTTGTGGCAGAAATACCTGCTCTCCATCACCGCCGGCGACATCATGCTCGGCGAGGTGGCGGATCAGCTCTATGTGTCGGACTTGGATTTCGGGAAGCTTCGGCGGAAGGGGGAGGACGCGCTCCTAGAAGCGGTGGTGGACACAGGATTTGCAGACACCATCGACGACGCGGTGGAAAATCTTTGCGAAGACCCGGAGGGGATGAAACCCTATAGCGAACTGCTGGATTTCTACTCGCCCGACGACCTGTGGGAAGCGCTGTTTCAAGAAATCAAGGCGCACACCCACTCCTATGACGCGTCTTTGGTGACGAAGAATCCGTACTATACCCATGTGCAGGCGCCATCTGCTACGTCGGGCGCTATCGAGCTGGCTACGGCTGATTATCTGGGCGGCGAATTTTTCCAGACCTATCACAAAGGCTTCTCGGCGAAGGATCCCTTCGGCTATGCGGACATCGGATTCTTTGATGGCCGCGTCCCATTTCCGGTGCTCTTGGAAAAGGGAAATGTGTGGATGAGCGTGGTGATGAGTGAAATCGAATCCATGGAAGAGCCCATCGCAGCGGCCCGCGGCAAGGTCATCACCTATGGCTTAGGGCTAGGGTACTATGCCTTCATGGCTGCCGAAAAGCTCGAGGTGGAGTCGGTGACTGTGGTAGAAATGAATCCCCGTGTGATTTCTCTCTTCGAGAAACATTTGCTCCCGCAATTCACCCACCCGGAGAAGATTCACATCATACAGGCCGATGCGCTGGAATATATCGACGCCCAGGAGGACGGCGCCTATGATGTGGCTTTCAGCGATTTCTGGGGCGACGTGGCCAGCGGCCTGGATCTCTACATGAAATTCATGCCCAAGACCCTCCGTTTCCAAAAGACCCGCCATGACTACTGGATCGAGACCTGCTTCCTGGAATACTATTTCCGTCCTACCATGATGAAGGTGCTCATGGAAAAAGGCCTGGGCCGCAAGGTGCAGCTTCCCGAATGGGGCAAGAAGGAAAGAAATATCTGCCGCCGCTTCGAAGAATTCCTGTGGAAATGGGACGCTCGCGTGGAAACCGCAGCCGACCTGTACCGGATCCTGGATACGCCGTCCTTGATTTCCTTGATGAGAGAGTTTGGCGGGAAATAACGACATAAAGGGGATAGGGCGCGTTTGACTGCTTCGACATAGCTTGGAGCCGGGAGCTTGGAGCTTGGAGCTTTGCTAGCGTCAGTAAGCATGCTACGCGATAGAGCCATTATATACCTGCCCTATAGTAATAGCGTCAAATGCGCCTCGCTTCATGAATCCATTGCTAATCATACCTACTGACGCAAATAGAGCTCCAGGCTCCAAGCTCCGAGCTCCAAGCTATGAGGGAGCAGGTAAGATGCATCTTATCCCCTTATTTCTAAGCTTTTTATCATTATTAAAACAAAATGAAAATAATAAGTATATACTACATAACCGCGATATATGTGATACAATAAGAATAACTGTGAAAGTTAAAGTATACTATTGTGGAGGCATACAATGAACAGACAACTTTCGATGGAATTTGTAAGAATTACAGAACAGGCTGCGCTTCTTTCCGCTCGCTTGGTAGGTATGGGAGACAAGGAAGGGGCTGACCAGGCTGCCGTCGACGGCATGCACCAGCAGTTTGCCAAGACTCCGGTTTCCGGTACCGTCGTCATCGGCGAAGGGGAAATCGACGAAGCACCGATGCTCTATATCGGTGAAAGAGTCGGCGCCGGCGGAGAGGAAGTAGACATCGCCGTAGACCCGGTGGAAGGGACGAACCTGGTAGCTAAAGGCCAGAACGGCGCTATCGCTGTACTCGCCATCGCACCGAAGGGTTGCCTGCTCCATGCACCGGATATGTATATGCAGAAAATTTGCGTCGGCCCAAGAGCCAAGGGCTGCATCGACATCAATGCATCTGTCACCGAAAACCTGACCCGCGTAGCGAAGGCTATGGATAGAGAAATTTCCGATCTCTGCATCGTCGTCCTTGACCGCGAAAGACACGAAGGCATCATCCGTGAAGCCCGCGCAGCCGGCGCCCGCATCCGTCTCATCACCGACGGCGATGTGGTACCGTCCATCGACTGCGGCATCCAGGGCAGCGGTATTCATATGGTTCTCGGCAGCGGCGGCGCGCCGGAAGGCGTCCTGGCAGCGGTAGGCCTGAAGTGCCTCGGTGGCGACATGCAGGCGAAGCTCCTCCCGCATACGGAAGAGGAAGTACGTCGTCTTCATGAAATGGGCATCACCGATCCGAATAAAGTCCTCACCCTGGACGATCTGGTAAAAGGCGACGACTGCATCTTTGCAGAAACCGCCATCACCGATTGCGCTATGCTGAAAGGCGTCCGCTTCTTCGGCGGCGGCGCACGCACCAGCACCCTGGTACTCCGCTACAAGACCGGCACCGTCCGCTTCGTAGAAACCATTCACCGCTTCGGCGAAGATCACGAAAAGAAACCGGGCGTCCGCCTCTGGTAATGGAATAGAAATGAAAAACGCTGCGAGAAACATAAGCTTCTCGCGGCGTTTTTTTATTTAGTGATAAGGGATGGGGGCGTTTTCCTGCTTCGTCATAGCTTTGAGCTTGGAGCCTGGAGCTTGGAGCTTTGCTAGCGTCAGTAAGCATGCTACACGGCAGAGCCATTATATACCTGCCCTATAATAATAGTGTCAAATGCGCCTCACTTCACGAATCTAGGGAAACGCTGATTAAATCGAAGAATCAGAAATCATACGAATTTTTATGCAATACTTCGTCAAAGCAATCCTCAAATAGCCCGCTATTCTCGGATTACTTTTCCTCGTCTTGCATATAAATTCTAGAATGATTTCAGATAACGATTTAATCAGCGGTTCCCTAGCGCCAATCATACCTACTGACGCAAATAGAGCTCCAGGCTCCAAGCTCCTAGCTCCTAGCTATGACGGAGCAGGAAAACGCGCTCTATCCCTTATCCCTTTTCGTATGCTACAATAGGAAAAACGATTTCTACTGGAGGATACTATGAAAAAAGTCATATTTGATATCGATGGCGTGCTTTTGAGCGAGGAGCGGTACTATGACGTATCGGCTCTTACGGTGTGGGAAATACTGTATAGCCCGAAATATTTGGGGCTTCCGGCGGAGCAGGATGATTTCGACGCTTCCTCTGTGACGGAAGGGCAGATTGCCTCCTGTCGCAGCATCGTGTGGGGGAGCGACAGGTTGCTTTCTTGGCTCAAAGCTCGTGGTATCAATTCGAACTGGGACATGGTGCATGCGTACCTGATTACCGCCTTCTGGCTCATGGGAGAAACCTTCTACAAGCGCTCAGAAGGAGAGAAGCTGGCCCTCGCTTTCCACGATGCGAAGGATCTGTCAAAGATGGGCCTCGAGCTCATGGGGCTCCCCATGCCGAAAGCAGAAGAAATCCTGGCCAAGTGGGAAAGTGCCATCCCTGAAGGCGTGCAGGGCGAGGCGGTCTTTGACACGTTGCAGAAAGCCATGGCACCCACCTTTGCCGCTCCCGTGGACTGGGCGGCGCTGCGCTCCGATTTCTGGAGCATCCACACCGAAGCCTTCCAGGCCTGGTACCTGGGGGATGATTGCTTCATCACGCTGATGCACCACGTGCCCTACCACGGCGGGAAGCCGGGCTTCCTCACCCGCGAAGTGCCGCTGGCTCCGGCCGCAGCGATCAAGGGGATGTTTAGAGAACTCAAGGAAATGGGCTATGACATTGCCATCGCCACCGGTCGCGCCAGAGAGGAAATGGAAATCCCCTTCAAGCTCTTCGGTTGGCAGGAGGAATTCGATCCGCTCTATATGGCCACCGCCTCTGACGCCGTAGACTCTGCGAAGCTTCTGGGCGGCCCGGTGCTGGATAAGCCGAATGCCTTCATCTTCTCCGCTGCTATGTATGGCCGGAAGAGAGAAAACTACGAAGCCTACTCCAAGGAATCCATGCAGCCAAAGGAAACCGACGAGATCTATGTCTGCGGAGACTCCTACTCCGATGTCCTGGGCAGCCGCCGCGCCGGCGCGAAGTGCATCGGCATCCTGACCGGCCTCGAAGGGAAGGGCGCTATTTCTATGTTTGAAAAAGAAAAGGTGCCATACCTCGATCGGGTCACCGATGTGGTAGAGTATTTGAAAAGGAAATAAGATAGGCAGGGTACACTTGGCAAACGGGAAATTTTCTCGTTTGCTTTTTTTATTGCGCAAATATGGCAAATGCCAAAAGCGCTGCTGTGTTATACTAAAGCTATGAGAGTTTAGAAGGCAAAATCGATTTCAAAAGTGAATATGTAGAAATGAAAAAGCCCACTTTGGTGCGTGTGTGGGAGAGCCGGAAGGGAAGCGCCATCGATATCAGCAAGATCAATTTCGCGCTTCTCCAAAAGGAATTCGCGCGGTCGAAGCGACAGCATCTGATCCTGCGAGACCTGGAAGAAGTTATCGAACAAAGGATCCATGGCATGCTCCTCAATAACCCGGGGCGCATTGATTTCTATGAGAAGTATCAGGAAATCATCGAGCGCTACAATGCAGAGCAGCGCAAGACCCCCATCGAGAAAACATTCCATGACTTCTTGGCGCTTTCGGAGAAACTGACCGAGGAGATCCAGCGCTACATCCGCGAAGGCTTCACCAGCGATGAAGAGCTGTCGCTTTATGATCTGCTTTCAAAGAGGGCTTAGAGAAGGAGGATATCAAGAAATTGAAGTCCGTCGCCTTGTCTCTTTTGCAGAAAATCAAGACGCGGATACAGGCGCTGGACCACTGGACTGATAAAGAGGAAACCAGGGCCGATATGAAAATTCTCATCCGCAATACCCTGTAGGAAGAGTTTCCTGCATGCTACGATGATGTGCCAGTGTCCTCGACTGCCGGGAGAAGGTCTATACGTACGTCTATCAGCGGTATAAGCCGGTGGCGTAGAGTTTTTGCAATTCCATACCAAATGCTATTAAAGCTAAAGCGGCGTCCCTTTTTGTAAGGGACGCCGTTTTGCAATAATTTTGTGTTTTTGAGGGAAGAACGAAAGCCCATTTATTTTCTACTTGTGCTATAATCAAAAGAAAAATTATTTCCTATCTCTTGTTTCAAGCCGTGCCTTCTCTGCACAAAAGGGGGCTGTGGGGCGGGCGGCCTATTTATTTCAAGGAGGCAATTATATGGGGAAAAAATCCATCATAGCCATAATTATTGTACTACTGATCGCCCTAGGGGGCGGATATTTCTGGTATCAGAAGAGTCACCAGGAAACGAAGGAAAGCTATACCTTAGGAAAGGTGACGAAGGATACCATCGCGCTCACCATTGATGCCACCGGCACCATCGAGCCGGTGAATAGCGTCGACCTGTCTGCCACCGCATCGGGCACTTTGGAAAAGGTGTATGTGAAGCAGAATGAGCAGGTCACCAAAGGCCAGGTGCTGGCGATGATCGAGTCCAAGGCATTGACTTCCACCATGAAGCAGACCCAGAACACCTTGGCAAACAAAGAATCCTACTACACCCGTCTGAACAAGCTCTATCAGCAGGGCGCCATCGCTTACCAGGACATGGACAATGCCCGCATGGATTACCAGAACGCGCTGGCTGCTTATGACAAAGCCCAGGCAGATGTCAATGATACAGTCATCACGTCGCCAATGGATGGCGTGGTCATCGGCGAACCGATGAAAGAAGGGGAGACCGTTTCTCAGGGGCTTTCCAGCCAGATGGTCATCGTGTCGGTAGCAGACCTGTCTTCCATGCGCATCGAGCTTTTGGTGGATGAAACCGATATTGGCGAAGTAGCCGTAGGGGAGGGCGTAGAATTCACTGTCGACGCTTACCCGAACAAAACCTTCCACGGCGTGGTTTCCGATATTTCTAAGAAACAGTATTCCTCCAGCTCTTCCTCCTCGTCTTCTTCGTCCTCGGTGGTGTACTACACCGTCTATGTGGACATTAATAAGAAGGAATTGGAAGGCCTCTATCCGTCTATGACGGCCCGCGCTGTGATCAAGGGCAGAGAGAGCAAGGACGCATTGACAGTGCCGGTGACGGCGATCCGCAGCGATTCTGACGGCTCCTATGTCTATGTGAAGGACGGCAAGGATGTGCAGAAGACCTATGTGACCACCGGTATTTCTACGGATAAGGAAATCGAAGTACTGAGCGGTCTCACGGAAGGTCAGGAAATCGTGGTCAGCGGTACCGTTGCCCAGGAAAAGACATCCACACCGACGAATAAAAATAACCATCATGGCCCGGGAGGACCGATGTAATGGCAGATAAGGAAGCGGATACCCGAGAAGTCATCCGGCTGACGGATATCGGGAAAAGCTATTATATCGGGAAACAGGAAGTGCCTGTTCTGACGCAGATCGACCTTACCATCCATAAGGGGGAATTTGTGTCTATCATGGGCCCTTCCGGTGCCGGGAAATCTACTCTGATGAATATTTTGGGCTGCCTCGACCGTCCCACCAAGGGCTCTTACCTTTTGGACGGCGATGAAGTGGCGACCTTGGACGATAGCCAGCTGGCGTATACCAGAAATCGGAAAATTGGCTTCGTATTTCAAAGTTTCAACCTTCTTCCAAAGCTCTCGGCCTTGGACAATGTAGTGCTGCCGATGATTTACGGCAATGTGTTCAAGAAGGAGCGAAGAGACCGGGCGGTAGCGATGCTGGAGTCCGTGGGTCTTGGCGATCGCATCGAGCATATGCCGGCGGAAATGTCCGGCGGCCAGCGGCAGCGCGTGGCCATCGCGAGGGCGCTCATCAATGCCCCTGCCATCATCATGGCCGATGAACCGACGGGGAACCTGGACAGCAAGTCCACCCGGGAGGTGATGGAAATCTTTTCCTCTCTCTATAAGGAAGGGAAGACCATCATCTTGGTCACTCACGAGCCCGATGTGGCAGAGTACGCCACTCGTCACGTGATCCTCTCGGACGGTCACATTAGTAAGGATATCCGGGGGCACTTGCTATGACGAATATTTATTTCGAAAGTATACTCATGGCCTGGAGCTCCATCGTGAGCAACAAAATGCGCTCCCTCCTCACCATGCTAGGGATCATCATCGGCGTGGCGGCCGTCATCGCTTTGATGTCCATCGGCTATGGGGTGCAGGAATCCATCAAAAGTGATATTTCCCGCTTGGGGTCGAATACCATCACCATCACCCCCGGCACCGGCAGAAAGCCCGGTGTCCGCGCGGCGGCAGGCTCTACCCAGACCTTGACCTACAAGGATTACCAGGCCATCAAAAATCTGCCGAATATCACCTATGCGGCGCCGCTTGTCACCAATAGCTATCTTTTGGTCAATGGAAATAAGAACTGGAATACCCGCGTCTACGGTTGCACTACCGACTATGCGGCTCTCTCGTCCTTGACTGCCCAGGAAGGGCGCTTCTGGACAGAGAAGGAATACACCGCCCGTGCCCGCGTGGCGGTCATCGGGAAAACCGTAGCCACCGGCCTTTTCGGCGAAGAAGACCCCATCGGACAGAAGGTCCGCATCAATGGGGATCCATTCACAGTCATTGGTCTTTTGGAAGAAAAGGGCTACTCCTTCATGGACCAGGATGACAGAGTCCTGTGTCCATTCAGCACCGTGCAGGAACGTATGCTTCATATCACCTATGTGAATAATATCGTCATTTCCAGTGACAATGACAGCGACCTGTCTCAGATCGAGTCGGACGTGACGAATCTCCTCCGTACCCGCCACCGCATTGCGACAGGCGCGGAAGATGATTTCTCCATCCAGAACTCCCAGGACCTCCTGAAAACCATGGAGTCCACCACCCAGACCCTCACCATTTTCTTGGGAAGTATCGCGGCCATTTCCCTCTTGGTCGGCGGTATCGGCATTATGAATATCATGCTGGTCTCCGTCACGGAACGTACCAAGGAAATCGGTATCCGAAAAGCCTTGGGGGCCACCTATCGGATGATCATTGTGC
The DNA here is from genome assembly GCA_963657285.1 of Agathobacter sp. Taxonomy (GTDB): domain Bacteria; phylum Bacillota; class Negativicutes; order Veillonellales; family Dialisteraceae; genus Dialister. The sequence goes on along the minus strand of CAVKMC010000032.1, from coordinate 3,444 downwards.
AGTTCTTGATCGAGTCCATCACCGTCAGCCTTGCCGGCGGTTTCTTAGGCGTCGCCTTGGGCGTGGGCATCGCGCTCCTGATCCCCCATGTCAGCGAGCTCTCCACCCTCCTCACCGTCACACCTATCGTAGGATCCTTCGTCTTCTCCGTCCTGATCGGCCTCATCTTTGGCCTCTATCCGGCGCAGAAAGCAGCGAAGCTCAATCCTATCGATGCATTGCATTATGAATAACAAAAAAGCAGTGAAATCGGATTCGTCCGGTTTCACTGCTTTTTTGTTTAGTAATCGGTGGTCAGTAATTAGTAGTCAGTACGTGGATAGCGTTTGAGACAGTGGGCATGGATAAGGCTAGTGCTATTGCGCGGCAATCATTCAATCAGCGTATTCCTGACGCGAAAGGCAAGTACGTCCTGATCACTGACGACTAATTACCAATTACTTGAAAGCTAAATCCGTTTAAGATGTACATATAGCGTCTTTGCATCGGCGGTGAACTTATTTGCAGCGGCGAGCTCTTTCAGGTTATCGTAGAGGGAGAGGGATTTGCCTTTGGCGTCGTATTTCGCCATGAGGGCGCGGTCCATGGTGTAGTGATTTTCTCTTTTATCTGCGGAAATATCGACTTTGAATTCGCGGATGGAGGAGATGAGGTCTCTGTTATCGAAATCAAAGGCGTCCAGCGGATCTTTGTAGGTTTCCACATAGAGGGTGAAGCTTACATTTTCCAAACTGCTGGGGAAGTCCATGGTCTGTTGGCCCGAGAGGCTTTCCATGTCTGCATAGGCGGTCTCATTGGCGTCAGCGTAGACGACGCGGTACCGCTCCGGGTGAGAAATCAAAGTCTCCGCATCCATAGCGAAGGCGGATGTGGAAAGCGTGAGCCCTGCGAAGAGGGCGAGAAGTATTTTTTTCATAAGGAACCTCCTTGAAATTGACTTGAATTCATTTTTATTGATTATATACAGATGGCGGAATAAAAGCAAGAATAGCAAGAAAAAAGAGTCATGAAGTTTTGATTTCATGACTCTTTTGCTTGCAGGGACAAGCTCCCGTGTACCTGCCTCTACATAGCTAGGAGCTTTTATAGATGCAGTAGGCATGCTATGCGTTAGAAATATTGTGTTTCCGCCAAGCATGCTTACTGGACTCTATCAGAGCTCCAAGCTCCAGGCTCCAAGCTAAAAGCTATGTAGAGGTAGTCAAATGCGCCTTATCCCTGATCCCTATTTCGACAACGCCATCGCCTTTTCAAAGGTTTCCAGGATGGTTTCCGACGGTTTCTTGTCCATAAGGCTCACGATGACGATAGCAGCCATGGAGAAGAAGAAGCCGGGGACCAGTTCGTAGAGATCAAACCAGGCGAATTGTTTCCAAATGAGGACGGTGAGGCCGCCTACGATGACGCCGGCGTAAGCCCCTTTCAGAGTCATCCGTTTCCAATAGAGGGAGAGGAGGACGGTGCCGCCGAAGCAAGCGCCGAAGCCGGCCCAGGCGTAGGATACGATGGAGAAAATGTAGCTATCGGGGTCAGAGCCCAGGAAGACAGCGACCACAGAGACCAGAAGCACTGAGAGACGGCTCACGCGGATGAGAGTTTTCTCCGAAGCGTTTTTGCAAAGAAAGGCTTGGAAGAGGTCGCGGGAGACGGCGGAGGAAGTGACCAAGAGCTGGGACGAGCTGGTACTCATGATCGCTGCGAGAATCGCCGACCAGATGATGCCGGTGATGAAGGGAGCCGAGAGGGACTCCGCCATGAGGATGAAGACGCGTTCAGCGTTTGCATTTTCCAGAGGAGTGGTGAGGTAGGCTTTGCCGATGACGCCCATGGCGATGGCAAAGGAGAGGGAGAGAAGGACCCAGGTCATAGCGATGTGGGTGGATTTCTTCAGATCCTTCGCATCACCAATGGCCATGAATTTCACCAGGATGTGAGGCTGGCCGAAGTAGCCAAGGCCCCAGCCCAGGGAGGAAACCATCATGACGATGAGAGCGCCCATGCCGGTGGAATCCGGGAAGAAGGAGAAGAAGTCCGGGCCTTCTTTGGAAAGGATTTCCATGGTGGGAGCCGGTCCGCCCAAAGCGATGGCAGCGGCTACCGGCACATAGAGGACGGTGAAGAACATCATGGTGCCCTGGATGAGGTCTGTCAAGGCCACCGCAGAGAAGCCGCCGAGGAAGGTGTAGAAAACCACCACGAAGGCGCCGATGAGGAGCGATTCCAGGTAGGGCAGGCCGAAGATGGTATTGAAAAGCTTGCCGGCTGCTACAAAACCCGAAGAGGTGTAGATGATGAAGAAAAGAATGATGAAGAGCGCGCAGATGAGGCGAAGTCCATTTCTTTTATCTTCAAAACGGTTCGACAGATAGTCCGGGATGGTGAGGCTGTTGTTTGCCACTTCGGTGTAGTTGCGAAGTCGTTTGGAAACCAGGAGCCAATTCGCCCAGGTGCCGATGATGAGGCCGATGCCGGTCCAGAAGGCCGAGAGGCCGTGAAGGTAGGCATAGCCCGGGAGCCCCATGAGCATCCAGCCGCTCATGTCCGACGCTTCGGCGCTCATAGAAGTGAGCCACGGGCCCATTTTGCGATCCCCTAAAATGTAGGAGGAAAGATTCGTATGCTGCCTGGAGTAGTACAGGCCGATACACATCATGCCTGCCAGGTATAAAACAAAGGCCAGCGCAATAGGCCAGCTCCATTCTTCTCTAATTTCCATGTAGGTTCCTCCTAAAAATTCATTTTCACATTGACTCGCAATAATATTTACTTATATTAATTCATTTACGTTCATATGTAAAGAAAAAATGGGCTGAATGATTGATAGGTGCGCGGAAATATGAGAAACGGGGTCCCTAGCGGGAATCCGTGAACGGTGCTTTTATTTTCTATTTCCCGTCTAAAAATCAAACGCTAATAGAATTTTAGATACATATTTCCTCTTTGCACAGAAAAAATGGCGATTTTGTGGGGGACAAGTACACAAAATCGCCTAAATCGCTTGACCAAAACAGCATTGGGCGATATAGTTAAATACAGTGGATAATTATGAATTCGAATAGGTGATAAAATGTTTAATTTACCCGAAAAGTATGTTGTCATTGATGGTTTCAAAATTCCTGCCGACAAAGGCGAGGAATACAAGCGCCTTCGCGACAGCATGGCCAAAGCAGCTGATAAATTTTTCCATACCTTTTGTGAAGTGGTGAAGAAGGAGAAGCTTTACGACCTTCTCGGAGAAGGAATTGTGGGCTATTCCTCTACCGGGGAGATGCTGGCTCGCGTTTCCTTGGATCCCTTTGAGCTGTCTGCCATGAATGTTGCAAAGCAGAGAAAAGCCCTCGAAAAGTACATGCTTGCTACCAATGGCTATGATGAGGATGATTACCAGCAGCTTCTGAAAGAGTTTAATGAACGGAAAGCTGAGAGAAAAGCACAGAAAGAAAA
>CAVKMC010000031.1:0-12127 GCA_963657285.1 Agathobacter sp. | reverse complement strand
GACTGCTTCTTCATAGCTAGGAGCCCGGAGCTTGGAGCTTGGAGCTCGGATAGAGACACTTTGCATTTAATGGCGTTGGCGGCGAGAGCAGCTGCCTCAAGCCGCTACTGCAAAGCATGCTTACTGTCTCTACAAAGGCTCCAAGCTCCTAGCTAAAAGCTCCAAGCTATGACGAATCCGGTAAAGGCCCTGACTACCGACTAATTTATGCATCATCCGCCCTTCAGGCACCTTCTTCAGGAAAGGAGGTAAAATGAGGAAGCAGCTAAATGCGTCCCGACTACCGACCACCGACCACCGACTACTAAACCGCTACCGTTCTTTCACAAAAACTCGTTGACAAATCCCTTACAGGATTTATAATAACAAAGGCGAAGGCAGCGCTTACAGCCGGTATTGCAGATGACAAACCGGACTTCTGCCGATATTTCTTTTTTCACGGCTTACATCTTTTATTTCAAAAGAGCAAGAACGGGAGGACAATATGGAACAGACAAAAGCAGCACCGAAGACCTTTATGAGCATCCGAGAGCTTACCATAGCCGGGCTCTTGGCAGGGATTACGATTTTTCTGGGGATCACGGGCTATGGATTCATTCCCCTGGTGGTGATGCATGCCACCATTCTTCACATCCCCACCATCATCGGCACCATTGTGGCGGGACCGAAGGTAGGGATGGTGGTCGGATTCCTCTTTGGTATGTTTTCTTTCATACAGACGCTTCGCGCGCCAAGCCTCATGATGCAGTTCGCTTTGCAATACAGCGTCATCGCCGATGCCTTCATCTGCATCGTGCCCCGCGTGTGCATCGCTATCGCCGCTTGGCTCATTTATAAATACATCCCCGGCAATGTGCACCTTCGCACGGGCCTGGCAGCGGTGGGCGGAGCGATCACAAATACGATCCTCTTCCTGGGCTCCTTCTACCTCCTGGTAGGCGCGCCCTACGCAGCCGCTCAGGGCATGTCCGTGGAAGCGGTGGGCCTCATGATCATGGGCATCGTCACCGCAAACGGCATCCCCGAAGCCCTTGTCTCCGGCGTCATCGTAGTCCCCATCGTCATGGCACTCAAGAAATCCGGATGGAAAATGTAATAAGGAAATAAAAAAGCACCAAGCGATTGTAGCATCGCTTGGTGCTTTTTGCTGTAAGTTAGGAGTGAGGAGTTAGGAGTGAGGAGTGGTAGTGCGCCGCATCAAATTATATAGCGGCGCAAAGTTTTAAAATATGAGGGGGCGGAGGTGCTGACTTTTAAAATTTGCGGCGCTTCTTAATTTGTGCGCCGCACCTTCACTCCTAACTCCTCACTCCTAACTCCTCACTTTCGCTAAACGCGCCTTATCCCTTATCCCTATTCCTGGAAATCTTTCCCCCGGAGTCTCTCATCACAAGCCGCGATGAGGTCCTTTGCATCCACCTTGGCTGCTTCGCAGAGGGCGCCGATGGTGGTCTGCATGTCGGAGGGCATAGCGATTTCCTTGGACTGGAAGATCGGCAGCAGCTGGGGGTAGAGGGTGAGGATGGTTTCCATGGGGGTCTCTTCGGTGAGGAGAGGCTTTTTGTATTTGTCAGCGATGAATTCATTCATTTCGCCGATGATTTCAAAGACATCCATGCCATGGCCCTGGGCAGCCTGCCACAGGTTTTCATCATAGGAAACGAAGCATCCCACGCAGGACATGCCGTATTCCATGAGGAAGGGTCCCATTTCCGGGTACACCTCGATGACCTGCATGATATTGTGCTCCGGACGGACGAAGTCGCCCTCGGCCAAGGGCGGCACATCAGGAGCGCCCCAGGAAGCGCCGTAGTAGTTGTCATTCGCAGCGCCTTCGGGCATCGTATTTCCAAGGATGGTGTCGCGGAAATTTTCGTAGCCCACGGAGTCGATGAATTCCTCCAGAGACTGGTAGCTTTCGTGCTCCAAGTAGTAGGTGCAAGCCTTCACCATGATGGAGAGGGCGTCAGCCGGGAACTGGGCGAAGGCGAAGAAGGTCTTCTTCCCGGTGTAAATATCCCAGCCGTCAGACATGCCCACCGCGCGGATGGGGAGCGGCGCCATGACGGTGCAGGTGAGGATGCAGGCAGGCCAGGAGCCAAAGGCCAGAAGTCCCAGGTCCTTCAGCGCCCCTTCCACGTCCTCCTTGGTGAGGCCGGAAATAATCGGCCGCGCCTTCGGATCGAGAATGTAGGTGCCGTCGTATTTGTCGGCAGTGGTCTTCATCAGATTTTTCAGCTCCACCCGTCCGTCCTGGATGTCCGGGATGAAATCGATTTCAATGGAAAATGTCAAGTTGTCTTGCGTCATGCAGAAAACTCCTTTCAAAGAGCATATAGATTGAAGTATCTCTATCATTATAGCATAGAAGGCAAGGGAGGGGGCGATGGGAAACGATGGTGGTTTAGTAATCAGTGATCAGTGGTCGGTGGTCGGTACGCGTTTGGCGCTAGCGCCAAGGGTTACTTGATTACGGATTACGGACTACCTCTTACTAGCCGATATCGAAAAGTAGCGAGAGTGGACAAGCCGATAAACGCGTACTGACTACTAATGACTGACCACGGATTACTAAGACGATAACGGAAGATGGCGAGAGTGGGCAAGCCGGTAATCGCGTACTGACCACCGACTACGAAAGCTCTATCCCTTATCCCCTAACTCTGTTACAATGAAAATAAATTTCCAAACGGAGGGGCTTATGCGGATACTACTGACCAATGATGACGGATATGAAGCGCCGGGGATACGGGCGCTGGCTTTGGGGCTCTCGGCTTTGGGCGAGGTGACGGTGATCGCGCCGGATGGGGGACGGAGTTCTTGCTCGTCGGCCCTTTCGCTTCGGACGCCGGTGAAGCTGGTGAAAAGGGAAAACTACGGGGAAGGGATCTGCGTGATTTCCTGCAGCGGCACCACGGCGGACTGCGCGAAGCTGGGTCTAGAATATTGGATGAAGGACGCGCTGCCGGACCTCATCGTGTCGGGCATCAATGAAGGCTACAATGTAGGAAGCGACTGCCTCTACAGCGGCACCGTGGCGGGAGCGCTGGAGGGGAGCTTCTTTGATATCCCATCCATCGCTGTGTCCGCAGGGACCACCAAGGAGCCGGCGCTGCTCGCGGCGTCTGTAGACTTTGCAGTGCAGATGATCAAGAAATATTTCCTGGAAAAGCAGTATAAAGGCATCCTGAATCTCAACATGCCGAAGGAAATCTCTCGCCTTCACGAAGAGGATCTCCGCATCGTCCCCATGGTGCTCGAGCGCTATGACAATGCGGTGAAGGAAATCGAGCGGGATGCGGACTCGGTGACGGTCTACCTCTCCGGCCATGCCCAGCCGGCGGAAGAGGAGAGCGACGTCCACTGGATCCACAAGGGCTATCCCACCCTGACGCCGCTCACCTGGAATCAGACGGATTGGGAGAGCTTGAAGAAGCTGGGCGTGTGAGAGCATGCTTGCCTGCTTCGTCATAGCTTGGAGCTTTGAGCTGGGAGCTTGGAGCTTCTTTGGTGGCAGTGGGCATGCTTATGGCTATCACTTTTAGTGATCAGCAATTAGCGGTCAGGGCGCGTTTGACCGGTAGAGGCAGCGGGCATGCTTACGGCGGGTACTGATTATGCGCCTACGGACCATTTCTATCCGGCGCTATCGGAGGGCCATTCTCCAAGGGGCTACTCTCTTAGGGCAAGAATAACGATTTATGCTGATCCTCAGCATATTTTGTAAATCTAATCGCATTTCAAGAACAGCGCGGAGAATGTAGCCGCGCTTTTTGATTGGAGAAATTGAATTTCTCAACTTGACGAAGGACCCCCCGGGGGTGTAGTCTATGGGCAGATGAAACATGAGAGGTTTAGTGATCAGTAATTAGTAATTAGTAGTCAGGGGTGTGTTTGGCTGCATTCTTGTTTTCGCCTTTTTCAGAAAAGAGGGAATGGTGCATTTGACACTTCAGTCAAACGCGTACTGACTACTGATCACTGATTACTGATCACTAAAATGAAAGCGGTAGCAATACTACCTGAAAAAGAAAGGACATAGCACTATGGAACCCCAATGCGAATGCTGCCGCCATACGGAGCGGACGGAGAGAGAACGGAAAAATTTAATGACCCGGCTGAAGACCATGGAGGGGCAGATCCGGGGGATTCAGAAAATGGTAGAGAGCGACGCCTACTGCCCGGACATTGTGATGCAGGTCTCGGCGGTCAGCAATGCTCTCAATAGCTTCAACAAGCTCCTCCTGGCGGCTCACATCCGCGGCTGCGTGGCCGAGGACATCCGCGAGGGCAAGGAGGACAAGGTGGATGAGCTTTGTGAGATGCTGGCGAAACTAATGAAGTAAAAATAGGTTCAAGGTTCAAGTATTTAGGTTCAAGGGGAGGTGCGGCGCACAAATCATGAAGCGCCGCAAGTTTGAAAAGGTTGATTCACATTTTCTATATTTCAAAATTCACGCCGCTTTTTAATTTGATGCGGCGTACCACCCCTTGAACCCCGAACCTTGAACCTTTTAGCACTTGCGGGTTCTGGAATGATGACGAAAAAATTTAAAAATTATACCAATTGAGGTGACTTATGAAACGACAATACATTGTGACGGGCATGACCTGTGCGGCCTGTCAGGGACATGTGGAGCGGGCGGCTTCCAAGGTCGCGGGGGCGCAGAAGGTGAGCGTGTCGCTCCTGACGAATTCCATGACTGTGGAAGGCACGGCGGAGCCTTCGGCCATCGCGAAGGCGGTGGAGCAGGCGGGCTATGGAGCGCGCCTCATGGAAACGGGAAGCGCACAGAAGGTGGATCTCATTTCCCAAGAGCAGGAGGCACTCATGGATCGGGAGACGCCGCGGCTAAAGAGCCGACTCATCTGGTCTGTGATTTTCCTTGTATTCCTTATGTACATCACCATGGGCCACAATATGCTGGATTGGCCGGTGCCGGCGTATCTTTCTCATAATCACCTGGGCCTGGCACTGACGGAGCTTCTCCTCACCATGGCGGTGATGATGATCAATCGGAATTTCTTTATTTCCGGCTTCCGCTCCCTTCGCCAGGGCGCGCCGAATATGGACGTGCTGGTGGCCTTAGGCTCCGGCGTTTCCTTCCTTTGGTCTCTCTATGTGTTCTATGAAATGACCTATCAGATCACCCAGGGGGCCACGAGCATGGACGTCATGGGGCTCTATCATGATCAGCTTTATTTCGAGTCGGCGGCCATGATTCCTGCGCTCATCACCGTGGGGAAGCTCTTGGAATCGATTTCCAAGGGCCGCACCACCGATGCGTTGAAAGGTCTCCTGCAGATGGCGCCGAAGGAGGCGCGGGTCCTGCGGGAGGGCGAGGAAATCACCATCACTGCCGCAGGCGTAGTGGTGGGAGACATTTTCTTGGTGAAGCCCGGCGAGGCGATCCCGGTGGACGGCATCATCCTGGAAGGGGAAGCAGCCATCGACGAGTCGGCGCTGACCGGCGAATCGGTGCCGGTGGAGAAAGGAGCGGGCAGCCGCATTTCTCAAGCCACCATCAATACCAATGGCTACCTCAAGGCCCAAGCAGAGAAGGTAGGCGAGGACACATCCTTTGCACAAATCATTCGTCTGATCAGCGAGGCGGCGGCTACGAAGGCGCCCATTGCCCGCCTGGCGGACAAGGTGTCGGCGGTCTTTGTGCCGGTGGTGGTGGTCATGGCGGCTATCGTCTTTGCCATCCATCTGGCCCTCGGCCGTGAGGCGGCGCTGGCGCTGGAGTATGCCATCTGCGTGCTGGTGATTTCTTGCCCCTGCGCTCTCGGCCTCGCGACGCCGGTGGCCATCATGGTGGGGAATGGCCTGGGCGCAAAGCACGGCATCCTTTTCAAAACCAGTGAAGCTATGGAAATGACCGGGCGTCTGCAAATCGCGGCGCTGGACAAGACCGGCACCATCACCGAAGGAGCGCCGCAGGTGACGGACATCCTTCCAGCCATCGGCGTCAGCGAGGACGAGCTTCTTTCCCTGGCCTACGCGCTAGAGAAGAAATCGGAGCACCCTCTGGCTCTCGCCATCGTGAAGGCGGCAGAGGATAGAAATCTGGCGGCCGGCGATGTGACCGATTTCCAGATCGAAAGCGGACACGGCCTCAAGGGGATGGTCGAAGGAAATCTAATTCATGGCGGCTCGGAGACATATATTTCTTCCTTCGCTGACCTCTCGCCTTGGAGAGGGAAAGCAGAAGCGCTCGCTGCCGAAGGGAAGACGCCGATTTTCTTTGAAAGAAATGGCAAGCTTCTGGGCCTCATTGCAGCGGCCGACGTGATCCGCGAGGACTCGCGGGAAGCGATTTCTCAAATGAAGGCCATGGGTCTCGAGGTGGTGATGGTCACCGGGGACAACGAACGGACCGCGAAGGCCATTGGTGAAAAGGCCGGCGTGGATCGGATCATCGCCGGCGTTCTGCCGGAAGGGAAGGCAGAAGTGATTTCCTCCCTGAAGAAGCGGGGCAAGGTTCTCATGATCGGCGACGGCATCAATGACGCGCCAGCTCTCGCGGCGGCGGACGTGGGCATGGCCATCGGCCGGGGCACCGACGTGGCCATCGACTCCGCTGACGTGGTGCTCATGAATTCGAAGCTCACCGACGCGGCGGCGGCCATCCGACTATCCAGGGCTACGCTTAGAAACATCCATGAAAATTTATTCTGGGCCTTTGCCTACAACGGGCTCCTCATCCCCGTGGCCGGCGGCCTCTACTCCGCCATCACCATGAATCCCATGTGGGCGGCGGCGGCTATGTCGCTTTCCAGCGTCACCGTGTGCCTGAACGCCCTCCGGCTGAATCTATTTCCTCTCTACGACCCGTCGAAGGATAAGCCCTTGAAAAAGAAAGCCCTTCTGGCGGAGAAGGAAATGGCGGAAGAAATCTCCGAGGAGGCGGAGGAAATCTCGGCGGAGAGCAAGGCCGCGGAAATTTCCGGTCGCGCGGTGGTCTTGGTGAAGGGCATGATGTGCACCAACTGCGAGGGCCACGTGAAGAAAGCCCTGGAAGCTCTCCCCTTCATCGAAAGCGCGAAGGCGGACTACACCAAGGGCGAAGCGGAAATCGTTTACAAGGCAGGACTTGCGGAAAAAGCCATGCAAGACGCACTGGCCGCCGCAGATTATGAATACCAAGGAATCGTTTTTTTAAAGGAGGAAAATCAAATGACAGAAGTAGTAAAGATCGAAGGCATGATGTGTGGACATTGCGAAATGGCAGTGAAGAAAGCCATGGAAGCCCTGGACGGCGTAGAAAAAGCAGAAGTCTCCCACGAGACCGGCACCGCTGTCCTCACCCTCTCCAAAGAAATCCCCGACGAAGTGCTCCGGCAGGTGGTGGAAGGGAAGGACTATAAGTTCCTGGGGATTGAGAAATAGTTTGGTGATGTTAACGTTATCGGTTTAGTAATTAGTAATTAGTAATTAGTGATCAGGACGCGATTCTCGCAAGTGCAAACATGGAGATCCCATGGCCAGGTTCTTAGTAGTCGGTAGTCGGGGCGTGTTTCCCTAGCTCAAAGCTATGAGGAAGCAGGTGCGCGCGTCCTGACTACTGACCACCTTCAGACAAAAAACTTGCAATTTATCGACGGGTATGATAAAATTCATTCTGTCGATATGCCGGAGTGGCGGAATGGCAGACGCACCAGACTCAAAATCTGGCGATGGCAACATCGTGTGGGTTCAAGTCCCACCTCCGGCACCAACTCTGAAACCGAGTCTTTTGAAAAGGCTCGGTTTTTCATATGCAGAAAGGAAATACCATGGACCTATTGACCATAGGGGAAATATTGATTGATCTCACGCAGCGGGGATGGGAGGAAGGTATCGGGGACTTCGCAGCCTACCCCGGCGGCGCACCGGCCAATGTAGCCGTGGCGGCGGCGCGCTTGGGGGCGAAGGCGGGATTTATTGGCAAGGTGGGGCGCGATGGCTTCGGCCGTTTCCTTTGCCAGACCTTGCTGGATAATGGCGTCGATGGGTCTCACCTGGCAGTGGATGCGTGCCTTCCCACGACGCTGGCGGTGGTCTCTGTGGACGAAGCGGGAGACAGATGCTTTTCCTTCTATCGCGGTGCGGATGGAAATCTATCGGACGAGGATATTTCTGATGAAGCTCTCAAAGCGGCGAAGATTTGTTACTTCGGCTCCGTGAGCTTGACGACCTCGCCATCGCGGGAGGCCATCCTCTCTGCGGCCCGGCGCGCGAAGGAGCTGGGATGCCTTTTGGCTTACGATCCCAATTACAGAGAAAGCCTTTGGGAGAGCGAAGCGGTGGCTGTCTGCGAAATGAAAAAGCTGCTGCCCTTGACGGACATTTTAAAGGTCTCGGAAGAAGAATTTCTTCTCCTCACTGGCATGGCGGATTTGGAAATGGGAAGCGCAGCGCTCTCGAATCTGGGGATTTCGCTCGTCCTCGTCACCTTGGGCGAGAAGGGCGCCTTCTATCGCTTCGGTGAAAGGACGGGAAAGGTAGACGGCATCCCCTGCGTGGTGGGCGATACCAATGGCGCCGGCGACAGCTTTTTCGGCGCCGTCCTTGCAAGACTTGCAGGGGAGGAGCTCTCGGCACTTTCTATTTCCACCCTGGAGGACATCCTGTGCTTCGCGAACCGCGCCGCCTCTATCACCACCAGCCGCAGAGGCGCCATCCCTGCGATGCCTTATCTTTCGGAACTTAGGGAAACACTGATTAAATCGAAGATTCAAAAATCATAAGAATTTTTGAAAACGATTTAATCAGCGGTTCCCTTAGGAAATAAAGGAGACTCATTATGATTACCGAAATCATCACCACCGGCACCGAGCTATTGCTGGGAGAAATCACCAATGAAAATAGCCGCTGGCTGGCTGCTTTTTTGAATGACCATGGATTCACGGTGCACTATATCACCACCGTAGGAGACAATCCGTCTCGCATGGAGGCGGTTTTTGAGACCGCTCTTTCTCGCGCGGACCTGGTGATCACCTCCGGCGGCCTGGGCTCGACCCAGGGGGACATTACCAAGAGCGTGGGAGCGAAGGCGATGGGACTTCCCTATGTGCTTTTCCCTAAAGAGTCGGAGCGTCTCGCCGCTTATTACAAGGAGAAGGGACGGGAGTACAAACAGTCCCTCTCGCGGCAGGCTTGGTTTGCCAAGGGCGCTCACATCCTCGCCAATGACGTGGGCTCCGCGTCGGGATCTGTGGTAGAAGGAAATGGGAAATTCCTTGTGCACCTCCCGGGGCCACCTTATGAAATGAAAACCATGGCGGAAAAGCACATGATGCCTTACTTGGAAAAGAGACTTGGACAGCAGGGCGTGATTCGTTCGCTCATACTTCCTATCCCTTCCATGACGGAAGCGGAAATCGAGGAAACCATCATGGACCTCATCCAAGCGCAGGAGAATCCCACCATCGCCCTCCTTGCGCGGCCGGGATACATCGCTCTGCGACTCACAGCAAAAGCGGAGGATGGAGAAGCAGCGTACGCCCTTCTTTCGCCATTGGCCGAGAAAATTAAAAAGCGCCTCTCGGTCTCGGACTATCACATCGAGCAGGACGTGCACCAGGATCTGGTGGCGCTACTTACAAAGACGGGACTCACCATGAGCGCCGCCGAGTCCTGCACCGGCGGCCTCATCGGGAAGCTGATGACAGATTTCTCCGGAAGCTCTGCCTATTTCAAGGGAAGCGCTGTCACCTACTGGAACGAAGCGAAGGAAAACGTGCTGGGTGTGAAGAAAGAAACGCTGGAGCAGTGTACCGCCGTGAGCCGTGAGACGGCGAAGGAAATGGCCGAAGGCAGCCGCGCTCTCTACCGAAGTGACGTGGCCGTTTCCACCACCGGCTACGCCGGCCCGGGCAAAGGCGAGCGAGGCGAGCCCGCCGGCCTCGTCTACATCGCCGTCGCAGGGAAGCGTGGCACAGAGGTGCATGAAGAGCATTTCCTGGGCTCCCGCCAAAGCGTCCGCTACGCCGCGGCGGAGAAGGCGATGTACTATGTGATGGAATATATTCGTAATCGGTAGTCGGTGGTCAGTAGTCGGTAGTTGGGGCGCGTTTGGCTGCTTCCCCACCACCGGTAACCGTTTACCGTATAACCGTTAACCGACTCTTTTGATGATAGCAGGAAATGGAGCGCGCCTCTGCTTCGATATGAGGTTTCCCTAGTTTCCGCTATCTGAAGCACGTGCGGTGAACAGTTACACGGTAAACGGTTCACGGTAGTGGGGAAGCAGGACCGCGCGTCCCGACTACCGACCACCGACCACCGACCACGAAACCGTTATTTTTATTTCTAAACCTGCTGCAAATATGTTACAATAGCAAGCAACACTACAAAGAGAGGGGGGGTGGATGCATTGGGAAAGCAGATTCTTTTGGTGAACGACCTGCCGGGCTACGGGAAGGTGGCCTTGGCAGCTATGATGCCGGTGCTCTCGCACATGGGGCATTATACCTACAACCTTCCTACGGCGCTGGTGTCGAATACTCTGGACTACGGGAAATTTGAAATCCAGGACACCACGGATTTCATGAAGAATACCCTCGCCGTGTGGCGGGAGCTGGGATTTGCTTTTGACGCCATTTCTACGGGATTTATCGTTTCCTTAGAGCAAGCGGAGATGATCGCCGCCTATTGCGAGAAGGAAAGAGAAAAGGGGACGAGGATTTTCGTGGATCCCATCATGGGCGACGAAGGGCATCTCTACAATGGCCTCACGGAGGACACGGTGAAAGCCATGGGGAAGCTGATTTCTACAGCGGACTACATGGTGCCGAACTATACCGAAGCGGCGCTCCTGGCAGGCGTCGCCTATGTGGACGGCGGTATTTCCTGGGAGGAAATGAAGGTGCTCCTTCTCTCGCTGCACAGCATCAGCGGCGGCTCGGTGGTGATCACCAGCGCGAAGGTGGACGGCGATGATGTGGTAGCCATCTACGACGCAGAGAAATCGGATTTTGCGAAGCTTCCTTTCTCCATGGTGCCCGTGCGATTCCCCGGTACCGGGGATATATTTTCATCGATTTTCATGGGAGAAATTCTGAAGGGCATGCCGCTTGCGGCATCGGTAGAGAAAGCCATGAAGGCGGTGCGTACCATGATCCTTCGGAGCCAAGGCTTACAAGACACCTTCAAAGGGATCCCCATCGAAACCTGTCTGGAGGTGCTTGACTGATGGGACGACGGCCAAAGATACGCATCACCTTAGTGGATCGGAAGGGCCCTTGCCCCTGCCATCGGGGGCATCGCGTGGGAGATTCCTGGGACTTTGACAAGGATCGGGGCAGCCTTTGCCCCATGGCCATGCACGTGGCCTTTCCGTATGTAGACATCCTCCGCTACGGCGGCGAGATCCCCCAGCCGGGACAGGAAAAGGGCACCGCCCTCTTTTGCTGCCCCGATGTGGATACGATCAATGTATTCAAGGTAGAACGAGTAGATGAGTAGGAAGGGAAATAGAAGAAGGATAAGGCGTATCAAGCCCTCTTCTCAGGAGAGGGCGCCCGCACTCTGAGGGATGCCTGCTTCGTCATAGCTTTGAGCCTTGAGCTGGGAGCTTGGAGCTCGGATAGAGGCGGTAGGCATGATTGATGGTAGCGATAGGAAGCACTTGTGTAGCACAAGCGGAGCTCCCAGCTCCAAGCTCATAGCTCCTAGCTATGACGAGGCAGGTATTCGCGTCCCCTTGACTCCTTCTATTTCCTTAGTAAAACAAAAATGGAGAGAGTAGCATGGAACAGATGAGATTCGTCCGGAAATTGCCGGAACCAATGGAAGTACAGCAGGAAATCCCGCTGACATCGGAATGTAAAAAACTGAAAGCAGAAAGAGATGCGGAAATCGCGGACATCATGACCGGTAAGGATGACCGATTCATCCTGATCATCGGCCCCTGCTCGGCAGACAATGAGCCCGCCGTCCTGGACTACTGCACCCGCCTGGCGAAGGTGGCAGAAAAAGTAAAGGACAAGCTTTTCATCATCCCTCGCGTATATACGAATAAGCCCAGAACCATCGGCAAGGGCTACAAAGGGATGCTCCACCAGCCGGACCCGGAAGGCAATGAAAATATGATGGAAGGCATCAAGGCCATCCGTCGCATGCACGTCCACGTGATCGAGG
>CAVKMC010000030.1:0-12140 GCA_963657285.1 Agathobacter sp. | reverse complement strand
GGCGTACACCCGCTGATCTGGGCTGACTACGGCTACGTACAGTTCTGCAACAACACCAAAAAGATCGAAAAGCCGGAGGATTTCCAGGGCCTGAAGATCCGCTCCTACTCTGAAATCTCCGCCGACATCATCCAGGCACTCGGCGCTTCCCCGACGACCATGAGCTCCTCGGAAGTATACATGGCCATCAAGAACGGCACCATCGACGGCCAGTCCTCCGGCCAGACCGCGATCCTGTCCCGTAAGATTTACGAAGTGTCCAAATATTTCACCACCACCAACCATTCCTATGTAGGCTACCTCCTGGCGATCAACGACAACACCTGGAAGAAGCTCTCGCCGGAACAGCAGAAGCTGGTGGAAGAGGTGTCCAAGGAAATCCGCGACGAAATCCGCAAGGAAACCAAGTCCGAGGACGAACGCTGCTTGAAGGAACTGGCTGCGAAGGGCATGGACGTCTACACCATTCCGCAGGATGAAATCCACCTGTGGCAGGAAGCCACCGCTCCGGTCATCGCGAAGTTCGAACAGGAACAGGGCGACTTCGGCAAGCAGCTGGTAGCTGACTGCTACAAAGCGGCTGAAAAGAAATAATATGAGTGGTCGGTAGTTAATTTGCTAGTCGGTAATCGGTAGTCGGTAGTCGGTTCGCGTTTGACTGCATTCCCACATCCGTGAACCGTTTACTGTATAACCGTTAACCGCGCATGCTTTGGGTAGCGGGAGTTGGCGCGATAAAATGCTACATCGAAGCAAGGCGATACTCCATTTCCCGCTATCGTTAAAAGAGCCGGTTAACGGTTACACGGTAAACGGATAACGGATGTGAGGGAGCAGGCATCACCCGTCCTGCGGGCACCCTCTTCAAAGAAGAGGGCTTGATAGGGACCGTGTACCGACCACCGATTACCGACTACCGACTACTTTTTCCCTTACAAAGGAGGGCTGTCTGTGCGTTCTGTATATCAAATGTTCAATCGAATCCTCGGATACATCACCGGGGGAGCTGCGGCTATTGCGGGGCTTGCCATTTTGGCGACAGCCTTCATTATCTGCTATGAAATCCTGGCTCGTGGATTTTTCCACAAACCCACCAGCTGGGCCATGGAAGTGTCTACCTATCTTTTGATTCTTGCCGGCTTCTTCGGCATGGCCTACACCATGCGGACCCACGGTCACATCTGCGTAGATTTCCTGTACTCTCGTTTCCCGAAGGCAGTGAGACGGGGCCTTGATGTGCTCACGTCGCTCCTTTCCCTTTTTGCCATCTATGTATGCATGACCGAGTCCACCAACTACATGCTCATGAGCTACACCATGGAAATCGTTTCCCCGTCGCTCCTCCGCGTGCCGCTGTGGATTCCCCAGTGCTTCATGCTGATTGGCTTTGTATTGCTCTTTTTGGAAATCGCCAACCATTTCCTGGCCGATTTCTTTGGTGATGATGAAAAGGAGGCACAATAATGGTCTTAGCCGGATTCGCTTTATTTATTATTGTCCTCTTAATCATCGGCATGCCTGTGGCCTTCACCTTGACCATTGCCGGGATTTTGGGCATCATCCAATTTGTGGATATGTCCACCCTGTCCCAGGTGCCGGTCATTGCTTATAAGACCCTGGATTCCTACGTCCTCACCTCCGTGCCCCTCTACATCCTCATGAGCCAGATCATGCTCACCGGCCGGGTGGGCAGCGGTCTCTTCGACCTGGGCAGCAAATGGATGGGCCACCTCCCTGGCGGCCTTGGCATCGCCACCATCTTTGCTTGCGCCATCTTCGCAGCGATTTCCGGCTCCTCAGTCGCCACCGCCGTCACCATCGGCGCCATGGCTATCCCGGAAATGCTGAAACGCGGCTACGATCGTAAGCTGGTGGTAGGTTCCGTCGCAGCCGGCGGCACCTTGGGCATCCTCATCCCGCCGTCGATTCCGATGATTCTCTACGGCACCATCACCGATGAATCGGTGGGCAAGCTCTTCATGTCCGGCGTCGTACCCGGCGCCCTCCTCACCGTGGCTTTCGTGGCGTACATTGTTATTTCTTCTTGGAACAAACCGAGAGAAGCAAAGGCGCCAATGGCGGAAAAAATGAAGGCTCTCCGTGAAAATATCTGGGGCCTTCTCCTTCCGGTGATCATCATCGGCGGCATCTACACCGGCATCTTCACACCCACCGAAGCGGCCGCTGTGGGCACCGTCTACGCGCTCATCATCACCTTCTTCGTGTACCGCAGCATCACCATCATGGACATGCCGGCCATTTTGAAATCCACCATCAAGACATCCTGCATGATCTTTGCCATCATGGTAGGCGCTATGCTCTTCGGCTACATCCTGACCGTACTGCAGGTGCCGCAG
Source organism: Agathobacter sp. (assembly GCA_963657285.1). Lineage (GTDB taxonomy): Bacteria > Bacillota > Negativicutes > Veillonellales > Dialisteraceae > Dialister. The sequence goes on along the minus strand of CAVKMC010000030.1, from coordinate 9,783 downwards.
GCCTTGATGTCCATCGTCACCGAAGGCGACTTCAATCGTTGGATTGTTCTCATCGGCATCAACATCGTTCTCCTCATCCTGGGCTGCGTTTTGGAAACCGTTTCCATCATCCTCATCACCTTGCCTATGCTCTACCCGATCATCAAAGCCCTGGGCTTTGACCCCATCTGGTTCAACGTAGTGCTCCTGATCAATATGGAACTGGCCCTCATCACGCCGCCGGTAGGCATGAACCTCTTCGTCATCAAAGGCATCAGCGAAGACAGCTCCATCCAGGACATCATCGCAGGCTCCGCACCTTTCGCTGCCATCATGGTTTTGGAAATCGTACTCCTCTGCTTCGTCCCCGAGATCGCTACCTGGCTGCCTTCCGTATTGAAATAAGACAAGCAAAAAAGACCGCGCAAGCGGTCTTTTTTGTGTGGGGTAGTCGGTAGTCGTTTTAGTAGTCGGTAGTCAGTGGGCAGTAGTCAGTACGTGCTTACCGATAACAAAACCGAAGCATGCATGCCTTTTTGCTGAAGAAAGGATTCGAGTTTCTCTTCATAGAAAAGGCGGAGGCACATTTGGTCGAGTAGTTAGATGCGTACCGACTATGAAAATGACTACTGAGTAGGAGTGCTTTTATACAATTCCTCCAATGGGATAAGCTGCACATGGTCGAGCTGGATGTCTTCGAATCCACTTCGAGAGAAGAAGCCATACTGATAGCAGGGGAGCTTGGTGCGTTGCACTTGCTCGATTTCCTCCTCCAGCATAGCCTGAGTGAGTGGGGCTTTCCGGAACTTGGCTTCATAAAACGCATACCCCTTCATGGACTCGGTGACGATGTCAAATTCCCCATTTCTTTTATGCACCGGGTCATCGTAATAGTAGCGCCCGATTTTTTCAAAGGGCTCGGCGAGGAGGCCTTTTTGATTTTGCTCGATCAGATATTGGCGACAGATATCCTCAAAGACCCGAGGGACATGGGAGGTTTCAAAGTCTTTTGCGATATAGCGCTCGTAAAAAAATTCCGACTGCATGACGCTCATCTGGGACATATAGCGGAAAATATATTTGTAATAAAATAGCGACAGGTTATCACAGATGTAGTAGCCTGTTTTTTTCTTATTCCGTTCATCATTAATAGGGGCGCTCTTGCTCACCATCTCCATTTTCATCAGACGCTCCAGCACATCGATGAGTGTGGGTCCACTGGAAATATGGGATTGCGCCAGAATGTCGCTATACCGATAAAAGCCTCGTGCCAACGTTTCGAAAACTTCATTGGCATTGGAAATTTTCGCCAGCTCAGACTTTAGGTACAGACTGATTTCACTTTCCAGCCTGGCGCCTGGAGAGGCGATGAGCTCGATGATATTTTCCCGCACCGTCTTTCGGCTATCAATCAACCGGTTATAGTAAGGGATGCCGCCGAACACGCTGTACAGTCGTACCTTGTCCTCGTCACTGAAGCTGCTGTAAAATAGAGCGGACTCGCGGTAGTTCATGGGCTTGAGATCGATGGTGAGGCTGACGCGGCCGTAGAGCGGATTGTGCACCAAGAGCAGCGAGCGCATGGTGTCTACATAGGAGCCGCAAAGGATCAGCTTGAGCTTTGATGTATTTTGGTAGGTGTCGATCAAAGATTGCAGGATGCTATCCATGCCCTTCACCGCTTCGCGAAGGTAGGGATATTCATCCAGGACCAGCACCAGATTCATGCCTTGCGCCTGCTTAAAAAAGAAATCTAAAGCTTCTTCTATGTTTCGGAAGGCCAGTGGAGGAAAGCCAAAGGCTTCAGAAATCAAAGCAGAAAGACTTTCGACATTGTTCATTTCTGTGGTCTGCTTGCATTCATAGTAAATCGATTTGATAGGGCTATGGCGCAGACATTCCTTAATCAGCTCGCTTTTGCCCACCCGCCGACGGCCGTATAGCAAGAGCGTTTCCTGCTGCTCCTTCGCGAGAAGATTCTGAATCTTTTTTTGTTCTGTAGTGCGTCCCCAAAAAGCCATTTTGCTCGACTCCTTCCGATTCGACATTTTCCGAATAAAATATAGCACAACGGCGAGGGGCTGGTCAATTTTTTATTCGGATAAAATCGAATCGATTTCATTCGAATAAAAATATTTCCGAAACAAGAAGCACCGAGCGCTCGGTGCTTTTTTCGTAGTCAGTAGTCAGTGGTCAGTGCGCATTTGACTGCTGCGTCAATTATGCCGAGGCCTCTTCTCTGAGAATGGAATGCCGCTAATGCACAGTCATCGATGTTCCAATGGCCAACTACTTCGGCGAAGAAGGTTTATGCACAGCGGCTCGCTTCCGTTCAACGCGTACTGATTACTGATTACTAATTACCGCTTCCCTAGTCCTTATGCAGCGGATTATGCATATTGAACGGCACCAGGTCGTCCAAGCTGTAGGGCGTTTCCTGGTAGACGAAGTTCAGCCAGTTATGATAGAAGAGGTGGGCGTAGCTACACCATACGAAGCGCGGGCGTTCCTGGGGATCGTCGTAGGGGTAGTAATTTTCCGGCAGGCGGATGGGGAGGCCCTTCTCGCGGTCGCGCTTGTATTCCCATTCCAGGGTGCGCAGGTCGTACTCGAAATGGCCGAGGACGAAGATGCGGCGGGACTCGGCATCGGAAATGATATTGATACCGTTCTCGCTGGAGCGGGAGAGGACCTGCAGGTCCGGCGTCTCGTCTACCTTCAGGTCATCGATGGAGGTGTGGCGGGACTGGGGAATGAAATAGCGGTCGTCGAAGCCGCGGAGCAGGGGATGATAGTCCACGGTGAGGCCGTACTGGTAAATGCCGAAGAGCTTTCGCGGGAGCACCTTCTTCTGCACGCCGTAGTCGCGGTAGAGTCCGGCCTGGGCGGCCCAGCAGAAGTGGAGCGTGGAGAAGACGTGGGTGTCTGCCCATTCGAAATATTTCATCATTTCCGGCCAATACTCCACTTCCTCGTAGGGCATTTTTTCCACCGGCGCGCCGGTGATGATGAAGCCGTCGTAGCGGCGGTCTTTGATATCATCAAAGGTCAGATAATTTTCTTCCAGGTAGGATTTATCGGTGTGGGTCGTCTCACGAGAAGCGATGCGGGCGAAGTCCACGGACAGCTGGAGCGGCGTATCGCCCAAAAGGCGGAGCAGCTGCATCTCTGTGGGCTTCTTGATGGGCATCAGGTTCAGGATCAAAATTTTCAAAGGACGAATGTCCTGGGCGCTGGCCCGAGCTTCGTCAATGGTTACAATGCCTTCTTTTTTCAGTTCTTTCAATGCGTCTAAGCCGTCTGCAATTTTAATAGGCACGGGTTTTTACCTCCTTGTATTTGGGGCAGGAAGAATGAGTAGTCGGTGGTCGGGGCGCGTTTGACTGCTTCGTCATAGCTAGGAGCCCGGAGCCTGGAGCTTGGAGCTTCATTGGCGTCAGTAAGCATGCTATATGGTGAAGTCAAGAGCTTTTCTGGATACAGTAGGTATGCCATGCGATAGATCCTTGCGTCTCTGCTAAGCATGCCTCCTGACTCTATCAGAGCTCCAAGCTCCCCGCTGAAAGCTCCTAGCTATGAGGAGGCAGCTGATACCGCTAACTTTTGGGCAATAAAAAATCCCCCGTCCCAAGGGACGAGAGAATCGTGTTACCACCCAATTTCATTTCTGCGTCGCCGCAGAAACCTTTGTAGGTACGATGGCTTCCCATGATACCGCATCTCTGTAACGGGAGATCCCGGGCTGCTTCATCATTCGGCATACCAGGCTCAGAGGCCATCTTCCATGAAATATCCTGCGCTCCCTCTCACCTGCCGGAGCTCTCTTTACCAGTATCCTTCACGTACTCTTCTCTTCACTGCCTATGTGAAATTACTAGTAATATAGCACGGATGGAGGGGGAAAGTCAAGGCGTGGCGATAGGGATAAGGGCCAAAGGTGCACGTACCTGCTCCCCCATAGCTAGGAGCCATGAGCTTGGAGCTAGGAGCTTTATTGGCGACAGTAGGCGTGCTATACGATAGAGTCATTGCGTCTTCGCAAAGCATGCTTACTGGACACTAGCCGAGCTCCAAGCTCCAAGCTGAAAGCTCAAAGCTATGACGAAGCAGGTAGGCGCGTTCTTATCCCTTATCCCTAATTTCCCCGCACTACCTCTTCCGCTATTTCCTCATTTCTCTCATCCACCATGAGGGGCAGGCGGTAGAGGTCCACGAGCATCCACAGGAAAAAGCCGCCTAGGGTGAGGAGGTAGAGGATATTTTTCTTTGGCTGGCCCAGGTAGAAATAGTGAAGTCCCACGAGCCATAGGAGGGTGGCGAGCCAGAGCTTCCGCTTGCGTTTGGGGAGCACGCGGAAGAGATGGCGTTCCACGTCGTAGGGGAGTGCGCAGATCCAGTAGGGGAAGCCCTCCTGGTAGCTGTAGAGGAGCGTCGAGGTCTTCTCGTAGACGCGATGCATGTCCTGCACTCGTGCCAGGGGATCGGTTTTCTTGCGGGATGTAGCGATTTCATTTTCATAGGCCGCCGGGTCATCGATGTGCAGCATCGCCTCTTCCTCGTAGGGCAGGAGGTCCATGGTGGCGTTGGTGAAGAAGGTGCCGATGTAGTCTAAGTAGATCTGGTCCATCAGCGGCGTGAGCTCGCTGATATTGGTAGTGATTACTAGATCGTCGCCGATGAATTCCCGAAGCTTGTCGATGATTTCCTTGCGGCTCGGTGCGTCTTTCTCCTGGAAATCGGTGCAGCAAAAGCTCCCCGCTTCCTTCCCGCGCCGCACCCGCAGGGCGCCGATGGAGTAGATGGTGCAGTCCGGCATAGAGCCTTCTCGGATGACGCAAAGGGCGGTGTAATTCTCCACCTTTCGACGAAGCTGGTTCATGGGAGCCTCCTTTCAGCTTGAGAAATTGAGAATTTAAGAGGATGAGAAAAAGAATAGCGTCTGAGGGATATGGGATAAGGGACAAGGGATAAGGCGCGTTTGGCTGCTTCCCCACTACCGTGAACGGTTACACGGATGTGGGGAAGCGGTTAAATGCGTCCCCACATCCCTTATCCCATATCCCTTATCCCTAGGCCACTACCCCTTGATCCCGTCTCTGATATCTCTGCGTTCCTCGCCAAGCTCCTTCAGCGCCTCTGCGTTTCTTGACGCCGATAGGATGTAGAGGAAATCGCCGGCTCTGAGCCTGGTGTCCGGGTCGGGGATCATACTTTTTCCTTGGCGCTTGATTTCTACAACCACCGTCTGCTTCATGGTGGGGATTTGCTGGATCGTGTGATTCTCCAGCACCGAGCCGCTGGCGATGGGGACCTCGATGATGTTTTTCTCCTCCTCTGACTGGGTGTCCGGCGAAGCGGCGAGAGATTTCTTTAAGAGTGCGTCGTAAATGGGCTGGCCCTTCAGAAGCTCCGCGACGATGTAGGAAATAGCCGAGGCGAAGGTGAGAGCCATCAGGTGATTGAAGTCGCCGGTCATTTCGAGAATGAGCAGCGTCCCGGTGATGGGGGAGCGCACGCTGGCGGAGAAGAGGGCCACCATGCCGATGATCACCATGGCAGGCGTGTAGATCTCCGGAAGCCAGCCGGCTGTCACCAAGAGGTTTGCCGCCACGGCGCCAAGGAGCGCGCCATTCACAAGAAGCGGCAGGAAGAACCCACCCGGCGCGCTGCAGCCGTAGCTGATCAAGGTGAAAAGATATTTCCCTGCCAAAAGGACGAGGAGGAAGGAGAGTGGGTAGCGATACACCGCCAGCTGATCCACCAGTCGATTGCCGCCGCCCAGGACTTGGGGCAGGAAGAACCCCAGGACCCCGGCGCAGAGGAGGGCGAAGGCGAGCTTCATCCACTGATTTCTAAAAATCCTCGGATGGTAGAAGGCGCCGATGTGAAGGAGCCCGTAGTTGAAGACGATGCCGGCGAATCCGGAAATCAGAGCCACCAGCGCCACGCACCCCAGGTACTCCGGCGGTAGCGGCACCAGGTCGATGAAGGTGAAGCTCGTCGTATTTCCGAAAAATAAATGGGTCACGATGGTGGCGGTGATGGCCGACGTCATGGTAGGAAGCAGGACCGCGCCGGAGAAATTCCGGTGGAGCTCCTCCAAGGCAAACATCATCCCCGCCAGCGGCGCATTGAAGGCTGCCGCTAGCCCGGCGCTGGCACCGCTGGTGATGAGGTAGCGTTCCTCCATACGGGTGCGCATAAGGGAACGGGACACGCCCTGGCCTGCCACGGCGCCGATCTGGATCGACGGCCCCTCGCGGCCCAGGGAAAGTCCGGCGCCGATGCCGATGGCGCCGGCGATAATTTTCACCCACAGGATGCGGAGCCACTTCATTTTCATAAGTCCCAGGATTACGCCCTTCACCTGAGGAATCCCGGACCCCTGGGCCATAGGCGCGTAGCGGGTCATGGCGTAAATCGAGGTAGCGATGAGAAGAAGCAGCGCGCCGTAGAGAAGGAGGGTGGGAATATTTCCCCTCGCGGCCGCGGGGATCAGGTAGGCATTGTAGATGTAGATGCGAAGGTCTTCCGACTCATTTAAAAGAAATCGGAAGAGGGAAATCGAAAGTCCCCCGGCAATGCCGACCACAATGCCCTCCATAAAAAGTCGCAGCCGAAACTGGTGCCAGTGATCCAGCGCCATGTAGGTCTCAAAGAGCTGCCTATTGAATGTGGTGTTATTTTTCTCGTTGGTATTCATGAAGGCACCTCATAATGGGTTCAAGGTTCGAGGTTCAAGGTTCAAGGGAAGGTACGCCGCATCAATTCATATAGCGGCGTGAATTTTGAAATACAGAAAATGTGAATCAACTTTTTCAAACTTGCGGCGCTTCCTGATTTGTGCGCCGCACCTCCCCTTGAACCCTGAACCCTGAACCTTGAACCTTTTTTAGATCTCCACCTGGTACGTCAGCACCGCATCAATAGCGGAGATAGCGTTTTCCCAGGAGGTGATGGTTTCTTTCATTTCGTGTTCATAGAATTCATCATCGATGTATTTCAGATTGATCTTCACATTGAGGATCGACGCGCGGATGCAGGCGATGGCCAGCTGTGCTGCCATGATAGCATCGCTGATGGCGTTCTTATTTCCATGCAGCAGAAGCTCCGTGAAGCTCGGGAGGAGATCCGCCATGGTCTGCGCCATCTGCCGGGGCACCTCTATGGCCTTCTTGAAAGCCTCCAGCTGCTTTTCCTGCCGCTCCTCCATGGGGAGCAGGCGGATCGCGCGGAGCGTTGCCATGAGCTCCGTGAAGGCCTTCGCGTCCTCGTCCATGAGGTCAAGGAAAATCGAGCGGGCCATCTGGAAGAGCGGGATGTACTCCTTCGCCTTCTCGTGGAAATCGGCGTAATTTTTATTCGAAGCGGTCAGGTGGCACATCATCTCCGCCAAAGCGCAAGCCTCTCCCCCCACCAGCCCCGCTGCTGCACCGCCGCCCGGTGCCGGCGATGCACTGCCTAGGTTTTCCAGAAATCCATCCAACGTATCCTGTCTGAAAGCTTTTTTATCCATGTGATTCACCTCAAAGAAATAATGTGGATTGAATGGGAAGGTAGTGATTAGTAATCAGTAATCAGTGGACAGTCATAGGGGGCGCGTCTCCGCTTATCGCACCTATCGGTAATGGCTCTATGTCTTTTCCGGCGGCAAGCCTGCCCTGATCACTGATCACTAAGTCCCCTTATATTCTATCCCTTCTAAATAAATAGAAGCACTGATCGGGAATCTGATCGGGAAATGAAAAACAGATTCGGCATTGAATCAGTGCTTGTTTGCTTTTCCCATTATACAACATAAAAGGGGAGAAGGGATAGGGCGCGCTTTGCAGAAGTGAGGAGTGAAGCTGCTGCGCGCAATTCATAAAGCTCCGTGAGATGTGTGCACTACCGCATCCATGCCCGACCACCGACTACCGACTACTGACTGCTTATCCCTTAGACCACGCTCCCACTTTCGCCGCTCCTAAACCATAAATGAAATATGACTTGAAAATTAATATTCTCGTATGATATACTAATCGAAACATTAAAGTCCCAATGGTTCTACGCTAAGAAAAAGGACAGCAGAGGAAACACGGTCACTCGAGCTACGATTTTTTCCATCCGTAGAAAAAGGGCAGCATTGCTTTGAGGAATCGGAAAAGTGAAAGATTTCTATTTCTGCAAAAGCCATCCATTTCGAAAGAGAAACGAAATGAGTCAATTCTGAGAACGCTCAGAATTTTTTAGGATTTGTAGGAAATATGCTTTCCCATCCCTTCCTCCTGTCGTATTTCTAAGGAGCGATTTATCAATGAAAAAAATCCTCGCACTGGCTGCTGTAGCAGCACTCACCGCTGGCGTATCCGCTTACGCAGCAAATCCTTTCTCTGATGTATCCACCGACGACTGGGCTTACCAGGCAGTCTCCGACCTGTCCGTACAGGGCGTCGTAGAAGGCTACCCGGACGGCACCTTCAAAGGCGAAAGAAACATGACCCGTTACGAACTGGCTCAGATCGTAGCTCGTATGCTCGCTAAAGAAGACCAGCTGAACGCTGAACAGAAAGCAACCCTCGACAAACTGGCTGCTGAATTCGCTGACGAACTGGCAAACCTGGGCGTTCGCGTTTCCAACCTGGAAAAGAAAGTCGGCAACATTTACTGGTCCGGCGACGCTCGTCTGCGTTACCAGCAGAAATCCAGCAATGAAGCAGGAAAGAAGAAAGGCGAAAACTGGAACGGTCGTCTTCGTATCAATGTAAAGGGCCAGGTCAATGATTCCACCTATGTATTTGGTCGTCTGACTACCACCAATGATGTGGGTGGCAAAGCTAAAGGTAACGTGGACTGGAAAAACGGAGAAGCTGCTGATGTAACCATGGATATGCTCTATGTTCACCACCAGTTTGGTAAGAACTTGGGCGTAGAACTGGGCCGTTACTATGTAGGCATCGGCAACAACGATGAAATCTATGGCGATGCTATGGACGGCGTGAAGGTTTCCTACAAGAGCGGCGAATTTGGCGCAGAACTCGGCTACGGTGAATTCCAGGGTGCTGTTGTTGGCGGAAATGGTAATCTGCTTTCTGGCACCGAATCTGCTTTCTATGCAAAAGCAGGCATCAATGCTCCGAAATATGGCTTTACACTGAACTACATCAAGACCTCCGCTGCAGAAGGCGGTGCTGCTGATGCAAAAGCAAAGAAAGACGGCATCCAGATGTGGGGCGTTGATGTCAACGGCAAGCTGTCCAAGGATGTAAAGGCCTATGCTTCCTACTTCAAGGAAACCGAACAGGATAAAGACCCGGCTTACTGGTATGCAGGTCTCCAGTATGGCCAGGCAAACCGCAGCAAACCGGGCACCTTCAACATTGGCCTCCAGTACAACAGCATCGACCATGGCTCCGTACTCGGACCGACTGGCCTGTGGCAGACCAACTCTTACTGCGTAGCTGATTACGATGGCGATGACGTTACATTCTGGTCTGTACTGGGCGATGTCACCCTCCAGAAGAATGTAACCCTCCATGCTGAATACTCCTTCAACATCGATGGCGACAAGAACGACTACAGAGATGCTTACTCCCTGTCCCTGAACTACAAATTCTAATTTCAGAATGTAGCAATAAAAAAAGGAAATCCCTCCCGGGGTTTCCTTTTTTATTGCCTGCCCCCGCCGCCGCCGCGTCCCGCCTCCTTCTAATAATGTTAAGTCAAAGACTTTAATGCTGAGGCTTAGCTTAGAACATGACGCTAGCCCTGTGGGAGTAGACCCTTGGAGAAGGGTCGCGCGATAGCGCCGGATAGAAATGCGCC
>CAVKMC010000029.1:0-12163 GCA_963657285.1 Agathobacter sp. | reverse complement strand
CGGAGGCACTCTTTGTGTCCCAGCCCACCATTTCCACCGCCATCAAGGATTTGGAAAATGAATTTCACATCTCCCTCTTTGTGCACAGCCGCAACCGCATCCGCCTCACCGAAGACGGCGCCGCCTTTTATCACAAAGCCGAGGAGCTTTTGAAACGGACCCACGACCTGTACAACGAATTCAGCCGCGTGCCCGACACCATCCGCCCCATCAAGATCGGCATCCCGCCCATCCTTTCCACCGTCTTCCTGCCGGCGCTCTCCGAGGAATTTGAAAAGACCTACCACATCCCCATCGAGCTCTCCGAGTGCGCCTCCCACCGCGCCGCCGAGCTGGTGGAGAACGAAGAGCTGGACATCCTCCTGGGTAATCTGGATATCTACAACCTGGAGACATACAACTATCACGTGATCCTGGAAGACGAGTATGTATACTGTATTTCCAAAGATCACCCCATGGCTGCGCTTCCCGCTGTCACCCTCCCGATGCTGCAAAATGAAAACCTCATGCTCTTCCACAAGGACTCGGTGCAAGTCACCACCATCGAGACCGCCTTCCGCGCCCAGGGCCTCACGCCGAAAGCCAAATACTACATGAGCCAGCTCACCACCATGATGAACTACCTCACCAAAGGAAATACCGGCGCCTTCCTCTACCGCTCCATCCCCATCGATGAGACTCGCCTCACACGCCTACCCATCGAGCCCCGCATGACCGCCAAGCTCGGCATCCTATGGAAAAAAGGCACCTTCCTCTCCCACGGACTGGAGCAATTCATCCAGTTCGTGAAGGAGAGGGGATGAGCGATCGTTGTTTAGTAATCAGTGATTAGTAATCAGTGATTAGTGATCAGTAATTAGTAGCCGGTGGTCGGTGGTCGGGCCGCGCTTTCCGCAACGTGACCGCCTTCCTTTGGAAGACGGTGGACCGCGAAGCGGTGGAGGTTGGCCGACGAAAACATTTACCTCCAAATCGTTGCCTTCGACTTTCTTCTCACATGTTGATCGATCCAACGATCGAAAATTTTTCTCTGTACAAGTGAAAAAACAAAAAACCCAAAAAGTTTCGATTATACTCTAAACTTTTTGGGATTTTTGATATTTTTTCGATTATACTTGAAACTTTTTAGTAATCGGTAGTCGGTGGTCGGTAATCAGTGGTCGGTAGTCAGGAGTCAGGACGCATTTAACTGATGCGTCAAATGCGTCCTGATCACTAATCACTGACCACTAATCACTGACCACTAAACCACTACCATTATTTCACGTATTTCTTCCCCTCACTCCAAGCCACGCCGGCCGCCTCGCCCAAGGGGATGTAGGAGTGGGAAACGGCATCAAAGGTAATCGGCGCAAGCTTTTTCGCATCCACCTTGCCGTCGGTCAGGATAGAGTCATCGGCGAGGATATTTACAATATCTCCTACGAAATGGAAATCTTCACCCACCTGTGTGATTTTCGAAACCTGGCATTCGAAAGTCAGCGGGTACTCGGCGATCACAGGCGCATTCACATGCTCACTCTTCTCTACGTGGAAGCCCACCTTCTCGATTTTCCCCGGCCTTTCCTTCTCGCTCACAAGGCCGAAGTAGTCCGACTCAGCCATGGTAGAAACCGTGGCTACGCTCACCGTGAAAGCGCCGCTCTCGCGGATGTTGTCTGTGGTCTGGTGCCGATGGTCCAGCATGAAGCCGATCTGGTTCGTATCATAGATCCCGCCCCAAGCCGCCACCATGGCATCAGCCTTGCCGTCCTTGTCATAGGAGGCGATCACCAATACCGGCTCGGGATACAGAATGGATGCAGGCTTCAGATTTGTTTTCATAATATGTTCTCCTTAGTTCAAGCTACAGGTGCAGTGATCAGTAATTAGTAATTAGTAATTGGTATTTAGTGATCAGCGCGCATTTGAGCGCATTTATTTCTCCTATGTCTACATTGAAGTTAAATGCAACCCCGATTACTAACTACCGACCACTAATTTCTAATTACTAAAATACTACCGCTTCACGGTCTTCTTCAAATTCTTCACGAACCGATCGACGATGCGCTCGTAGATGCCCTGGGGATTGTCTTCCACATCCCGCTGTCTCTCGTCTTCGCTAGAAGCGATGAGCTGGCCGCTCTCGCGGTCGTACCAATCGAAGGTCACCGTCACTTCCGCATACGGGACATACTTATCCGGAATGTACTCCGGATATTCCTCCGTGTGATAGCTCTCATGCCAGTTGCCGTTTTCATCACGCCAGCCATCCTTCACCTGCCGCGTGCGCCACTCCACATGAGCCGGGATGAGGTAGCTATCCACCAGCCAATGGGTGAGTCGCGGGATGATGTACACATCGGCGCCTGATTCCTGCGCCGCCGCAAAATAATCCTCCGAAGGCGCATAGTCCTCCGAGGCCTTTGGTGCGGAAGACGAAGAGAGCCGCGGCACCACGCCAAAGCCGGAGGTGAGAGCCAAGGACTTAGGAAGAGAGAGCTTCCCCAATTTATTATCCAGGATCGCCTTCATCTTCTGCGCCTTCACCGGCGGCAGCGCCACGTCCCGCGTATCCATCTCTGCCACATAAATCGATTTCACATCCGCAAAGGGATAGGACGAGCTCTCCCAGGAAGTAAATTCAGCAGATGCATTTCCGATAGAAGCGGCCAAGATGCCAAGAAATAAAGCCGCGGTTTTATATAGTTTCATGATGACCTCCTTAGTAATCAATAACCAGCGATCGAGGTTTTGTTGTCGGTGGTCGGTGGTCGGTAGTCGGTAATCGGTACGCATTTCCCGCTACGCCCCTGATTTTTTAGAAATCACAAGCCCTGCGTAAACCAACCGACTACCGATTACCGACCACCGACTACCAGCCGAACCTTCTGTCTCTATTATACTAAAACTATTTCTATTTCTAAATAACTCCCACGAAAAAACTCTTCGCCGAAATGTGAGCGAAGAGTTTTTATTTTATCCTTTATGATTTCCGTAAAGGTCGTAGGACAGGGCCTGGGGATCGAAGCGATTCATCTTCACCGGGCGCTTGTCGGCGTAGCCGATGGCGATGATGCAGAAGGGATCCAGGTCTGTGGAAATGTCCAGGATGTGGCAGAGGTGAATCTTTCTATCTCTGTAAGGATAGACCTGCATCCACAGGGTGGAGAGGCCCAGGTGCTCGGCTTCGATCAGAATGTTCTGCGCTGCTGCGGAGCAGTCGAAGGTCCATTCGTCCGGGAAGCTGATGCCGTCCTTCTTGCCTACGATGACGATGGCAGCGGACGCTTTACGCGCCGGGCCGGCGATGATGCTGTTGTGGGAAATGGCTTTCACCAAATCTTCTCTGGTGACGATGATGAAGTCGCGGGATTTCTGATTTCCTACGGCTCTTGCCTGCATGCCCGCTTTCACCAGGGTCAAGAGCTGTTCGTCCGGCACGGGGGTCAGTTCTTTGAAGTAGCGGCAGGTGCCACGATTAAAAATTTCGTCCATGGTCTCTCCTCCTTGAAAAAAATAGAATTATAATTATTATTTTTTTCTTTATTGTACCATAGCGAGGCGCTTTGCGTCTTTCGGTAGTTATTGAAAGTGCTTATAAATAAAACCTATAGGGCAGGCGCACAAAAAAAGAACCGCGGCGCGATGCTGCGGTCCTTTTTATTTCCATCACATGGATTTTTTGGTTGCGTTGATGCGGGTGATGGCGCGCATCAGTGCGTATCTGGCACGATCCATGTCCACGTCTGCGTCATGGGATGCCAGTCTGGTTTCAGCGCGTTTCTTCGCTGCTTCAGCACGGGCTACGTCGATGTTGTCTGCCAGTTCGGCAAGAGGAGCCACGACGTTCACCTTATTGTGAGCATTTTCGAGGAAGCCACCGAATACAGCCACTCTTGTTTCTTCTGCGCCTTTTTTGATGCGTACTACGCTCATTTCAAGAGCAGCAGCCAGAGGCAGATGGCCTTTCATGATAGCGAATTCGCCATCTTCTGCGCGGGCCACCACCATGTCCACGTCGTCCTGCGCGAAAATCGCGCCGTCGGGACTGATGACTTCCACGTGCAGGGATTTAGTAAGGGTATCAGCCATGGCTTATTCCCCTTTCTTCATCTTTTCAGCCTTTTCGATTGCTTCATCAATTGTGCCGACCATGTAGAATGCACCTTCAGGCATATCATCGTGCTGGCCTGCAAGGATTTCCTTGAAGCCTCTGATGGTTTCCTTCAGCGGTACATATCGACCTGGGGAGCCTGTGAACTGTTCAGCTACGAAGAACGGCTGAGACAGGAATCTCTGAATCTTTCTTGCACGAGCAACGATAACTTTGTCGTCGTCGGAAAGTTCTTCCATACCGAGGATGGCGATGATGTCCTGCAGTTCTTTGTAGCGCTGCAGAATTGCCTGTACGCCGCGGGCTACTTCGTAGTGTTCTTCACCAAGTACGTTTGGATCGAGGATACGGGAAGTGGAGTCCAAGGGGTCAACGGCCGGGTAAATGCCCAGTTCGGCGATGGAACGGTTCAATACGGTGGTAGCGTCCAGGTGGGTGAATACGCCAGCCGGAGCCGGGTCGGTGAGGTCATCGGCCGGTACGTATACAGCCTGGATAGAGGTGATGGAACCGGTTTTGGTGGAAGTGATTCGTTCCTGCAGTTCGCCGATATCGGTAGCCAGGGTTGGCTGGTAACCTACGGCGGATGGCATACGGCCGAGCAGTGCGGATACTTCGGAGCCTGCCTGTACGAAACGGAAAATGTTGTCTACGAAGAGCAGTACGTCCTGACCCTGTTTATCACGGAAGTATTCAGCCATGGTCAGACCTGTCAGGGCTACTCTCATACGAGCTCCCGGAGGTTCGTTCATCTGGCCGTATACCAGTGCTACTTTGTTCAGTACGCCGGATTCCTTCATTTCGCCCCAAAGGTCGTTGCCTTCACGGGTACGTTCGCCTACGCCGCAGAATACGGAGCAGCCGTCGTGTTCGGTTGCGACGTTGTGGATCAGTTCCTGAATGAGGACTGTCTTACCTACGCCTGCACCGCCGAACAGACCGATCTTACCGCCCTTTGCGTATGGGCAGATGAGGTCTACGACTTTGATGCCGGTTTCGAAAATTTCAGCTGCCGGGGACTGGTCTTTGAAGGCCGGTGCGGCGCGGTGAATTGGCCAGTAGTCAGATGCCGGAACCTTGGTCGGATCGTTATCTACTGTCTGTCCGAGAACGTTGAAAATACGTCCAAGGCAGCCGTCGCCTACCGGTGCTGCGATTGCACGGCCGGTGTCGACTGCTTTCATTCCACGTACCATGCCATCTGTGGAGCTCATTGCAACGGCACGGACTACGCCGTCGCCAAGGTGCTGCATGGTTTCACAGATAACATCAACAGGAACGCCGGATTTATCATCTTTAACATGGATTGCGTTATAGATAGCAGGAAGTTCTTTGTCGTCATCGAATGCAATATCTACGACTGCGCCGATGATCTGGACAACTTTACCTACCTGCATCTCCTGTTCATTTGCCATGAAGAAGCATTCCTCCTTAAATTCTTGTGCTAGGATTATTCAAGCGCAGCTGCGCCGCCGACGATTTCGGAAATTTCGTTGGTGACCTGTGCCTGACGAGCTTTGTTGTAAGTCAGGTTGAGGTCGGCGATTCTTTCGGTTGCATTGTCGGTTGCAGCGGACATGGCTGCCATTCGGCTGCCGAGTTCGGAGGCAGCGGACTGGAGCATAGCGTTGTACACCTGCACCTGTACATATTCAGGGAGCAGTTTGGAGAGGACGGAACCTGCATCCGGCAGGAAGATGTATTCATCATCTACCGATGGTTCTGCCTTTTCTGCGCCTTCTGCCTCGCCGGTCGGTGCTTCTACAGGAAGTAATTTCTGTACTTTCACCTGCTGACGGAGGGCAGTGATGAATTTGGTGTAAATAATATAAACTTCGTCGACTTCTTCTTTGGAGAAGTATTCTACCATTTCTTTGGCCAGATCGATAGAATCCTGGGCCGACGGTTTATCAGAAAAGCCGAAATGATAGGCATCGAGGTCATAGCCGCGGAATTTCAGGTAGTTTCTACCCTGCTTGCCGCACACGTAAAGTGCGTACTCTGACCGGTCCTTTCCGGAGATTTCGCTTATGGTCTGCTTCATAACATTGGAGTTATAAGCACCGGCAAGGCCTTTATCTGCACTGATGATGAGATAGCCGACCTTTTTCACTTTGCCTGTTCTGAAGAGCGGGCTGGTGAAGCCGGGTGTTACCGAAGAAGCACGGCGCAGAAGCTCTCCGATTTTTTCAGCATAGGGACGGGAGCCGTTTGCTTTTTCTTCTGCTTTGCGCAGACGAGCAGCAGCTACCATCTTCATTGCTTTTGTGATCTGCTGGATGTTGGTGACAGATTTAATGCGCCCTTTTATATCACGCGTACTTTCCAATCAGATCACCCCTTTACCGTTTCAGACTTTGTTGCGTTGTAGCGTTCTTTGAATTCAACGATAGCAGCCTTCAGTCTTTCTTCGTTTTCATCGGTCAGCTTCTTAGCTTTGACGATGTCTTCGCCGATTTCCGGATGGTTGCTATGGAGATATGCGAGAACCTGGTGTTCGAAGTCTACTACTTCTTTGACTTCTACGTCATCGAGGTAGCCGTTAACTGCTACGTAGATAGCCTGTACCTGGTCTTCGACCGGATACGGGGAGTACTGTGGCTGTTTCAGGATTTCGGTGGTTCTCTGGCCGCGGTCGATCTGTGCTTTGGTAGCAGCGTCGAGGTCGGAGCCGAACTGTGCGAAAGCTGCCAGTTCGCGGAACTGAGCCAGGTCCAGACGCAGGGTACCTGCAACCTGTTTCATAGCTTTGATCTGCGCGGAGCCGCCTACACGGGATACGGAGAGGCCTACGTTGATTGCCGGACGGATACCGGAGTAGAAGAGTGCGGTTTCCAGATAGATCTGGCCGTCGGTGATGGAAATAACGTTGGTCGGAATGTATGCACCTACGTCGCCTGCCAGGGTTTCGATGATCGGAAGAGCGGTGATAGAGCCGCCGCCGAGTTCTTTAGAAAGACGAGCAGCACGTTCCAGCAGTCTGGAGTGCAGGTAGAATACGTCGCCCGGGTATGCTTCACGTCCTGGTGGACGGCGGAGCAGCAGGGACATTGCGCGGTATGCCACAGCGTGCTTGGACAGGTCATCATAAATGATGAGGACGTCTTTGCCCTGATGCATGAAGTATTCGGCGATGGAGACACCGGAGTACGGTGCCAGGTACTGCATCGGGGAGCCTTCGGATGCGCCTGCATGGACGATGATGGAGTAATCCATAGCGCCAGCCTGTTTCAGTTTTTCGTATACACGAACAACGTTGGAGTTCTTCTGGCCGATGGATACATAAATACAAATAACGTTCTGACCCTTCTGGTTCAGAATGGTATCGATACCTACAGCCGTTTTGCCGGTACCACGGTCGCCGATGATCAGTTCGCGCTGACCGCGGCCGATCGGAACCATGGAGTCGATACATTTCAGACCAGTCTGCAGCGGTACATTAACTGGCTGTCTGTCAGCAATGCCCGGTGCCTTAATTTCAATGTCGCGGAATTCGGAGGTCTTAATTTCGCCTTTGCCATCGATTGCCTGGCCCAGTGCGTTGACTACGCGTCCTACGACTGCGTCGCCTACCGGTACCTGCATCAGGCGGCCAGTTCTTTTAACTGTGTCGCCTTCTTTGATGGATTCAGCGTGGCCCAGAAGAACGGCACCTACGTTGCTTTCTTCCAGGTTAAGAGCCATGCCATATACGCCGTTCGGCAGTTCAAGCAATTCGCCGGCCATGCAGTTTTCCAGGCCATAGATGTGCGCAATGCCGTCGCCGACTTCAAGAACCGTACCTACTTCATCGACATTGAGGTCTACCTTGTAGTTTTCAATCTGTTTTTTAATGACAGATGTAATTTCATCTGAACTGATTTTCATTTCCTAGAAGTCACCTCAATCTCTTTGCATCATAATAGCTTTCAGTGTCTGCAGCTGTCTGGCTACGGACCCATCGATCAGGCGGTCGCCCACTTGAACGGTGAAGCCGCCAATCAGTGCTGTGTCCACTTTCTGCTTTACGAGAATCTTTTTCCCGGTCATTTCAGAGAGCTTCGCTTTCAATGCTTCCACCTGGGACTTGGTCATCGGGAGAGCGGATGTAACGATGGCTTCTTCGATGCCCATGCCGTGGTGTGCCAGGGTAGCATAGACGTCTACCATAGCCGGGAAGTCGGTGATGCGGTCTCTGTCGATTACGACATAGCAGAACTGCAGAACAACAGGCTGAACCTTATCTGCAAATAATTTATTAATCGTATCTTTCTTGACACCCTTTGCAAGCAGAGGATGGAAAAGAAGGTCTTTGAGTTCGCTGTGTTCTTTGATAGCATCAGCGATCAGCTTCAGATCTTCTTCCGTTTTTTCCAAGCTGTTTTGTTCAGCAGCAATTTCATAGATGGCGCGACCGTATTTCTTTGCAAGGATTACGTTCTTATCCATGATTATTTACCTGCTTTTTTAGCATCCAGCTTAGCGATGCTTTCTGCGATGAGCCGGTCATTTGCGTCCGGCGTCATGTTTTTGCTGATAATCTTAGCGGCAATGTCGCAGGAAAGGACGGCTACCTGTGCCTTCAGATCTTCCAGAGCATCCTTGCGTTCTCTTTCGATCTGCTGGCTAGCCTGTTCCTTAGTCTTTGCGATAGCTGCATGAGCTTCATCAATCTGTGCCTGCGCCTGTACTTTGGCTTCTTTGACTGCTTTGTCCACAATTTCCTGAGCCTTAGCCTGTGCATCACGAAGAGCTGCTTCATAGCTTTCTTTCAGCTTAGCAGCGTCTTCTTTGGATTTAGCGGCGTTGTCCAGGTCGTTTTTAATACGATTTTTGCGGTCATCCAGTACTTTCAGTACCGGCTTGTAGCAGAAATGGCCAAGAATAGCACAGAGAATGATAAAGTTGACGATCTGCATCAGCAACGTACCATTCAGGTCTACCAATTCGCTACCTCCTTAGCCTAATATTCCGTAATTATGTCAATTAGGAATGATTATTTCAGGAGTGGGTTAGCGAATACGAGTACCAGAGCGATAACGATAGCGATAATCGGAATAGATTCGATAAGGCCGATAGCAACCAGCATGTTGGTGAAGAGCTTGCCTGCCATTTCCGGCTGACGGGTCATACCTTCAAGAGCTTTAGCAGCTGCTTTGGAGTCGGAGAATGCTGCTGCGAGAGCTGCGCAAGCTGCAATGATTGCTGCTGCAATCAGGGAATACTGTGCTACGATTGTCTGATCCATAATGATAATTCCTCCTAGAGAATTGTAAAAATTTTTAGCTCTGCCCCGTGATCAGGGGAGGCAGGCCATTTCGATTTTGCCGTTTGGACGGACGGTGCCGTTTCCGTTTATTATGCGGCGGAGCCGCTTCACCGGCGTTCCCTTAGGTCTTAGTCGACGCTTTCTTTCAAATATACAGAAGTCAGGGTGGTGAAAATGTATGCCTGAACCAAGCCGATGAACAAAGATACGGCGATCCAGATCATAGGTACGAGCCATGGGCAGAGGAAATACAGGACTTCCAGCAGAATTTCACCGGCCAGAATGTTACCGAATAGACGCATTGCCAGCGTAATCGGCTTAGCCAATTCTTCGATCAAGTTCATGATGGCAAAGATCGGGAATGGTTTGAAGAAGTGTCCAAGCCAATGACCGAAGCCTTTGCACTTAATGAAATAGAAGTGCGTGATCAAAGAGCATGCGATAGACAGGCCCAGTGTGGTATTCACGTCATTCGTCGGGGACGCGGTCAGGTGATCCGTCGGCAGAAGACCGATCTGGTTGGCTGTGAAGATGAAAAGGAACAGTGTCAGAAGGACGGTCGCTACCGTGCGGTATTTCGAACCGACATTGCTCTCGAACTGAGCGCAAAGGCCTTCAATCACCATCTCAATCACATTCTGCCATCCACCCGGGATCAGCGCTCTACCTCTGGTAGCTGCGAATACGGCGATGAAAACGATGATGGCGGTAAGCCATGTAGTATGAAGTGTATCCATATTCACAGACAAGCCAAAGAGCTGCTCTACAACATGTGTACCCGTATGAAGATGCATAATCTCACCCCCTCTCTCTTACAAGGATATCAAGAAAAGCCTATTCCTTAATTAAACCGACCAGTCGCTCCCCGAGAGTCGCGGCGGGCAGTGTAAGTAAGCCACCTAAAAAGGCAAGGATGTCAAGCGGCGTGAAGATGACCGCTACGCAGGCGAGGATTTCCAGGATGAACCGAAGCATGGTGAAGACCACCAGGCGGTGTCCGATGAAGTCCACGTCTCGCTTTGCCTTTTCCCACTGCTTAAATTTCAGCAGTAAAAACTTGAAAAAAAAGATATGAAACAGGCTGCCTAATCCCCAGGCCGCACCATATGGCCAGCCTTTCCAAAGAAACAGAATCACTGCTCCAAGAGCGGTGAGGACCCAGAGGTACTTCACCATCTTCTCGGCGTAATGAGGAAAAGTTAAGTCGAAGTTCATATCATTTCTTACCTAGGATTTGTTTAATTACTGAGTATAGTCCGCTTGCGGCTCCAAGTATGGAAAAAAGGATCAATCCCCAGGGATGGGTCCCCAGATATTCATCCGCCCTAAGGCCTAACCACAAGCCTACACCAACGGAAACGAGAATGGTCATGCCGGCGCCGGAGGCGATGGCAATGCTGCGAAGCGGATTCCAATCATCCGCCGGTTTCTTCCCCTTGTTGTCCATTCTGTTTTCCATATTTTAAAAATCAGGCACGCTAAAAAAGTTAAACGCGCAAATTCACCACTACATTATAGCATAGGACCTTTTACTTGGCTATAAATTTAGTTGGTTTTTTATCACTTATTCCTTCAATGTACAAAAGGGCGTCAGCGATGCGTTCAGCGGAGTGGCCGTCGCCGTAGGGGTTCACGGCTTCTGCCATTGCTTTGTATTCTTTTTCGTCGGTCAAAAGCTTGTAGGCGGTCTGGAAAATTTTTTCTTCGTCTGTGCCCACCAGCTTCACGGTGCCGGCTTCCACCGCTTCCGGACGCTCGGTGGTGTCACGGAGAACGAGAACCGGCTTGCCAAGGCTCGGCGCTTCCTCCTGGATGCCGCCGGAGTCGGTGAGGACGATGGCGCTTCTGGCCATGAGATTCGTAAATGGTTCATACTCCATCGGTTCCACCAGGTGGATACCAGGCACGCCTTCGAGCTCTTCGGCTACCGCTTCTCTCACCAATGGATTTCTATGGACCGGGAAGACCACTTCCGTGTCCGCCACCGCTTCCACCAGGCGGCGGAGCGCGCGGTACACCTGACGCATGGGGGCGCCCAGGTTTTCACGGCGATGGGTGGTGACGAGGATCACACGCTTGTGCTCTTCGATGGCTTCGATTTCTTCATCAGCGAAATGGTAATCCGCCTTCACAGTGTGAAGGAGCGCATCGATGACCGTATTTCCTACCACGTGGATGGTTTCATCTTTTTTATTTTCGCGGAGAAGATTCTGCCGCGCCGTTTCCGTGGGGGCGAAATTTACATTCGCCAGCACACCGGTGAGCTGGCGGTTCGCCTCTTCCGGGAATGGCGAAAGGAGATTTCCTGTGCGTAGTCCCGCTTCCACGTGGCCCACCTTGATCTGCTGATAGAAGGCAGCTACCGCAGCGGTGAAGGTGGTGGTGGTGTCGCCGTGTACGAGAACGTAGTCGGGCTTTTCTTTTTTCAGCACGTCTTCGAGGCCGCGGAGCACGCGGGCGGTGATGTCGTAGAGGGACTGGCCGCTCTTCATGATGTCTAAGTCGTAGTCCACCGGCAAATGGAAGAGGTCTACCACCTGGTCGAGCATCTCGCGATGCTGGGCGGTGAGGCACACCTTGGTTTCAATTTCCGGGCGCTTCAAAAGCTCCTTCACCACCGGCGCCATCTTGATGGCTTCCGGACGAGTTCCGAAAATGGTCATTACTTTCAGCATGATTTCTTTATTTCCCCTTTGGTTAAAATCAGCGGTTCTTTATTTATATACTTATTTATCTTTCTTTTCCATTTGGCAAGGCGGCGGTACGATTTCCTTCATGACCCCCAGCTTCCGCGCCCACAGGACGAAGAGAAGGAGCGC
>CAVKMC010000028.1:0-12236 GCA_963657285.1 Agathobacter sp. | reverse complement strand
CCTATGAGGAATGGCTTCGTGTCCTCAAGCAAGGCGGCGTACTTCTGAATTACGACGCTGAACATGCGAAGGATCATCACCAAAAGATGACCGGCCTCCACGCTCACGCCGGCGTGAGTGACGATCTCTTAGAGCGCTGCCATCACATTTACCATATGCTCGACATCAGCCTCGCTGACCGCCCGCTATGGGACGAGCAGGTCCTCACCGCCCTGGGGGCGAAAATGATTTCCATCGACAGCACCGTAGGCGAAAGGATTTACGACAGCGCCGACGCCTTCTACATCCCGGCGCCCATGTTTGGGGTGGAGGCGGAGAAGGAGTAATGGAAGTGAGGAGTGAGGAGTGGCGGTGCGGCGCACAAATTAAGAAGCGCCGCGAGTTTGAAAAGTCAGCGCGAGTACCTGCTTCCTCATAGCTAGGAGCTGGTAAGCCCATCGCTCGAGACAATGCCGGAAGAGTCTAAATATACTCAGCCTGTTGCCTCTAACTGCCTCTAGCCGAGCTCCAAGCTCCAAGCTCCAAGCTCCAAGCTCCTAGCTCAAAGCTATGAGGAAGTAGGTAAACGTATCCCGACCACCGACTACCGACTACTAAAATCCAAAATTTCTCGCAAAATTCTATTGACATTTTTCTATGGAATAGTATAATTGATTTTACAACGAAAGAACGAGTAGCTAGGATCGGGAGATACATAGTCCGGCATTTCAGAGAGCTGACGGTCGGTGCGAGTCAGTAGGAAGGGCGATGTAGGCTCACCCGGGAGTTTCAGAGGGGAAATCTAGTAGTCTCTGACGCCGCCTGCGTTATTGGCACCTGAAAAGCGATGAGCGGGACAAAGCAGTTACTGGTCCATGGCATAGAGAGCCGGCGTATGGTGCAAGCCGGAGCATTCCAATATCTGATATCACCTGTGAGCTCCTTCTTCGAAAGTAGTAAATGAAGGCGTCTATCCACGTTACGGATGTGAGCTTGAGTATAATGTAGGGTGGTACCGCGCATGTCGCCCCTATTTCCTAAAAGGAAGTAGGGGCGTTTTTATATGGTTCATCCCATTAGAAAGTGCTTTTTGAGTGAGAAATACAGGGTGGTACCGCGGAAATCCTCCGCCCCTGCTGCAATGACGCCAGATTGCAGCAGGGGCGGTTTTATTTTAGCTACTTGTTCGACAACATTGGGAGAGAGATCCCACATTTTGAAAGGAGAAAAGATCGTGTTTTTTCAACAGCTTGTCAACGGTTTAACGCTGGGAAGCGCCTATGCGGTCATTGCCATCGGCTACACGCTGGTATTCGGTGTATTGAACATCGTCAACATGGCACATGGCGGCATCTTCATGGTAGGCGCTTACATCGGGCTGCTTCTGGTAACGGAAGCGGGCCTGGGCATTTTCCCGGCCCTCATCGGTGCTATGATTGGCGGCGCCGTACTGGGCTATGGATTGGAATTCTTAGCGCTGCGTCCGCTCCGTCGCCGCAAGGTGACACACCTGGCGCCATTGATTTCCACCATCGGCGTTTCTACATTCCTGGAAAGCGTAGCCCTCATGGTATGGGGCCCGCAGACCCGTTCCTTCCCGTCCTCCTTCGGCACTGAGCTGATGGACTTCGGCGCTTTCAAGATTTCCGGCATCCAGATTATTTCCTTGGGCACTGCCGTAGTCCTCATGGTGCTCCTCACTTTGATGCTGAATAAGACCAAGATTGGTAAGGCTGTCCGCGCGACTTCTGAAAATGCAGAAACCGCAGGGCTCCTGGGCATCAATACCGGCCGCATCATCACCTTCACCGTCATGCTGGCTTCCGCTCTGGGCGCTGCAGCCGGCGTCCTCATCGGTCTGTCCTTCAACGCGATCGAACCGACCATGGGCACCGCTATGGGCCTCAAGGGTCTGGCAGTCCTCATCATGGGCGGCCTTGGCAACGTGGAAGGCGCTATGGCCGGCGGCTTCATCCTGGGCATCGCAGAAGTATTCTCCGTGGCTTACGGCACCTCGTCCTACCGCGACGCCGTGGCCTTTGGTATCATTATCTTGATTCTCTTTATTCGTCCTGAAGGCTTGTTCTCCAAGGCAGGGAAAGGAGGAAGACCGTAATGGAAGACATTTTGAACGGTTATTTTCTGCAGGTCCTGACCTTTGTATGCATCAATATCATCCTGGCCATGACGATTTACATGACCCTTTGCACCGGGATCCTGTCCCTGGGCAATGCAGGTCTCATGAGCTTTGGCGCTTACACCTCTGCCATCCTCACCGCTGAGTATGGCCTCCCCATGCCGGTAGGCATTCTTTGCGGCGGCATCACCGCTACCGCAGTAGCACTCATCATCGGTCTTCCGACCATTCGCCTCCGCGGCTTGTACCTGGCCATCGCCACCTTGGGCTTTGGCGAAGTGGTCCGCGTCATCGCGCTGAACCTGGACATCACCCACGGGGCGCTCGGCTACTCCGGCATCCCGGCTATGGCCAATGTGCTCGCTGACTATGCCAGCGATATGGGCCTCATCGACGCTCTGGAAATCGATTCCCAGACCGCCGGCCAGCTCCTCATGTGCCTCGTGCTCATGATCCTGGTGGTGCTCATCGTTTCCTTCTGGTATCGCCTGGAACATTCCCGCATCGGCCGCGCTATGGCCGCTGTGAAAGCTGACGAATACGCAGCATCCCTCACCGGTATCAATGTAGTGGCTTACAAAATGATGGCATTCCTCTTCTCCGCCTTCTTCGCAGGCGTAGCCGGTGCCCTCTATGCCCACGCTACCTTCTTCATCAGCCCCACTGACTTCTCCTGGCATAAGGTCGTAGACATCCTGCTCTACACCGTCTTCGGCGGTTCCAACGTGCTTTGGGGCTCTGTCCTGGGCGCTACCGTCCTCACCATCGTACCGGAATCCCTCCGCTCCCTGGCTGAATACAGAGACATCATTTACGGCGTCATGCTGGTGGTCCTCATGGCCTTCCGTCCGGATGGCATCCTGTCCTACGACGCAGTGAAATGGATTTCCTCTAAGTTTGGCAAGAAAAACGCAGAAGGAGGAGAAAACTAATGCTTCTGGAAATGAAAAACGTAGTGAAACAGTTCGGCGGCCTCACCGCTGTTTCCAATATGTCCTTCCACGTAGACAAAGGGGAAATCTTCGGCGTCATCGGACCGAACGGCGCCGGCAAGACCACCATCTTCAACCTGATCACCGGTGTATACCAGGTGACCGAAGGGGACGTCCGCTTGAATGACATCTCCATCGTAGGCAAAAAGCCACACGAAATCATCAACATGGGCGTAGCCCGCACCTTCCAGAACATCCGCCTCTTCACCGGCATGACCGTTTTGGAAAATATTTTGGTAGGCCATCACGACCGCTTGAAATCCGGACTTCTCGCCAGCGTGCTCCACACCGGCTCCCAGAAAAAGGAAGAAGCCGAAGCCAGAGCTGACGCTATGAAGCTTTTGGAATTCGTAGGCCTGGCAGATGACGCTCATCGCCTGGCTACCGAGCTTCCTTACGGCAAGCAGAGAAAGCTCGAGATCGCTCGCGCCATGGCTACCCAGCCGGACCTCATCCTTTTGGACGAACCGGCAGCCGGCATGAACGACTCCGAGACCGCCGCCTTGACCGATCTCATCCGCGGCATTCGCGAAAAATTCGGCATCACCATCATCTTGATCGAACACGACATGCAGCTGGTCATGAGCCTTTGCGACCGCGTCATGGTCGTCAACTTCGGCAAGAAGCTGGCCGAAGGCGTGCCGGCTGAAGTACAGAACAATCCACAGGTTATCGAAGCATACCTCGGGAAGGAGGAAGACTGATGCTACTGGAACTGAAAAATGTAGAAGCTGCTTATGGAAATATCAAAGCGCTGAAGGGCATCAACCTCTCCGTACCGGAAGGGAAGATCGTCACCCTGATCGGTGCCAATGGCGCCGGTAAATCCACCACCATGAAAACCATCATGGGCGTCATGAAGCCCATCGCCGGCGATATCCTATTCAAAGGCGAATCCATCGCCGGGAAAAAGACCTACGACATCGTCAATGGCGGCGTGGTCCTCGTTCCCGAAGGCCGTCAGATCCTCCAGGGCATGTCGGTCCGCGAAAACCTGGAGCTCGGCGCGTACCAGAGAAAAGACAAAGACGGCATCGCCGAAGATCTCGCCAAGGTTTTTGAACGATTCCCCAGACTTTTCGAAAGACAGAACCAATTCGGCGGCACCCTCTCCGGCGGCGAACAGCAGATGCTCGCCATCGGTCGCGCTATGATGGCCCGCCCGACTGTCATGCTCCTGGACGAACCCTCCATGGGTCTCGCTCCTCTGGTAGTACAGCAGATCTTTGACGTAGTCAAAGACATCAACCAAATGGGTACTACTGTTCTTCTGGTTGAACAGAATGCAAGAAAGGCACTCCAGATCGCCGACTATGCCTATGTTATGGAAACAGGCAAAATCGTCATGGAAGGCCCGGCGCAGGAAGTGGCAGCCAACCCGGATGTCATGGCGGCCTATCTGGGCGGAAAAAAGAAACAGTAACCAATACAGCCTTCGGGCGAAAACACGATCTGGAAAAAGGACTGCGAAAGCAGTCCTTTTTCCTTTGCCACGATCGAACCTCCTTCCTCTGGAAGGAGGGGGGACCGCAAAGCGGTGGAGGTTGGCCTGAAAATTAGGAGTGAGGAGTGAGGAGTGAGGAGTGGTGGTGCGGCGCACAAATTAAAAAGCGCCGCGAGTTTGAAAATGGGGCGCGCGTCTACCTGCTTCCTCATAGCTAGGAGCTTTCAGCTAGGAGCTCTGATAGTGACACTTGGCATTTAACTACGTTTCGATAAAGCGGGTAAAGTGCCTCGTGCTTCTATCGGTGGACGTGACTACTGCCGCTGGCCGAGCTCCAAGCTCCCAGCTCATAGCTCCTAGCTATGAGGAAGCAGGTAGACGCATCCTTATCCCCTACCTCTTATCCCTAGTTACTATCTCCCAAACATCCCGAAACTCTATCTCTCCTCGATCCGTTCTAAGGATGCGAAAGGCGGTGTCTATTTCCTTGACGCGGCAGGTGATTTTCTCATAGCCCTCGCCGGTGTAGAAGGTCAAGCGGATTTCATCTCCCTTGCAGAGCCGCCCCATGATTTCGTCTAAGCGGGTGGCGTGGTCTTCTGTGATTTCTCTTCGCTTTTCCTTCGGATGCTCGGCCGCGTAGACCAAAGCTTCGTAGCCGCGCAAACCGTTGAAGGGCATGAACTGCATGGCGCGTTTGTTGTTAGGCATGGTGACCTCCTATCAAAGTATTTCTCAAAGGCAGTGTGGCCTTGGGCATGTAGTCGATGCCGCGGAGGATGGCGTTCTTGCCATGCTTCCTTTTGATTTCCATCATCACCTTCTCGATGGTTTTGTCGCGGATATGGTCCTCCACATTTTGGAAGAGATCATTTTGGAAAGCCATGCCCTCGGCGCGCTGGAGCTTCCCTAGCGATAGATTGAGATTTCGAATCATTTGGTTGCTGCACACCTTGGCATCGTAAAGCTCGTGGAAGGCTTTTTGTATTTCCTTTGGGAAATCGGTGTACTGCGGGAGCTGTTTGCAGCCGCCGCTAGAAAGGCCGGTGTATCCTGAGTAGCCGATGTGCAAGGAAATTTCTTTGGTCACCAGGTCCGCCGAGAGGAGCTCTTGGATGAGGAGCTCCGCCATTTCATAAATGAGGATCCGCGCGTCGGCGGCGCTGTAGTCCTCAAAGAGCACTTGGCCGGTATTGAGGGAACGATTCTCCGGCCGGTAGGCGCGGATGTCGGCAATGGTGCAGGACTCGCGGCCCCAGGCGTGGTCGATGAGAAATTCCGCCTTCTTGCCAAAGATTTGATACAGCGTGGCCGGCGGGACCTTGGTGACGCCATAGAGATCAAAGACGCCGAGCTTTTCCAACCGGCGGGCGGTGCCGGAGGCGATATTCCAAAAGTCGGTGATGGGCCGGTGATGCCACATGGTTTGGCGAAATGACATTTCATCCAAGACGCCGATGTGCTCGGGCACATGCTTGGCCAGGATGTCCATGGCGATTTTGGCAAGAAATAAATTCGTCCCCACGCCGGCAGTGGCGCAGATGCCGGTCCGCGTGAAGACCGCGTCCATCAAAAGCTGTGCCAGCTTCTTTCCGGACTGTCCGTACAAGCTGCGGTACGGCGTCCCATCGATGAAGCACTCGTCGATGGAGTAGGGAAATATATCCTCCGGGGCGATGTAGGAGAGATAAATCTGATAAATTTCCGCCGACCGCTCCATGTAGAGCTGCATCCTTGGCATGGCGGTGATGTACGTGACGCCTTTGGGGATTTCGTAGAGCCGGCAGCGATTGCGGATGCCCAGCGCCTTCATGGCCGGGCTGATGGCGAGGCACAAAGCCCCCGGTCCTCGCGACGGATCCGCCACCACCAGATGGGCCTTGAAGGGGTCGAGTCCTCTCTCTACACATTCCACAGAAGCGTAATAGCTTTTCAAGTCGATACAAATATAAGTCTTCTTCATGGTCACATCCTCACTGTCATAAGCATAGCGGATGATATGGCCCGGCGGTAGAGAACAGGAGATTAAGCTTTTGGATGTTAGTGATCAGTAATTAGTAATTAGTAATCAGTAATCAGTAATCAGTAATCAGTGATCAGTGGTCAGGGCGTAGGAAAGCAAGTGCGTGTGCCCCGACCACCGATTACCGACCACCGACTACCGGCTACCGACCACTATATTTCAGAAAAAGTTTTCCAAACGGATTTGAGAGATTCTTTGGGATGGGTGTATGATAAAAGAAAAAGAATTTTTTGAGAGAGGATAGAAAAATGGACAAAAGAAAAATTGCAAGAAGTGCACTGGCTCTCTTCATGACCCTCGGCGTGACCCTGTCGGCGGCGCCGGCGGTAGAGGCGGCGAATACGGCGGGCATCCTCGGCGCGTTGATCGGCGGCGTGGCCCAGTACAAAGCCATGGACTCCTACATTGATAAGATCAATAAAACCGAAGAAGGACGGCAGGAATATTTCCAAGAGATGAAGCAACAGATGGGCGTCTCCGACGATTGGTACTATACCTCCATGCTGGACTCCATCATGGAGAATCTCTCCGCCGGCGTGGCGGCCTATGACGCCAAGATTTATGAAAAGCCATTTCTGTATTTCCTGAATAACGACACCTCTTTCAATGCCTCTTGCGGCTTGGGACACGTGATGACGGTGAACATCGGGCTCTTCAGCATTTCCGATAACACTGACGAAGTGGCCTTCGTCCTGGCTCACGAAATGGCCCATGGTATGAAGGACCACTCGGTGAGCGGCACGAAGAAAAAGATGCGCACCACCATCGGCGCTTCTGTGGCGGCCCAGTCCATGGGTGGCGGTGCGGTGGCGAATATCGCTATGAGCGCCGTGGTAGGCCAGATCAATAATGTGCAGATCGGCAAGAAGCAGGAGTGGGAGGCGGACAATCTGGCCTTCGACTACGCCTATGCCGCCGGCTACAATCCCGGCGCCGGCGCAGCGCTGTGGGAGCGAGTGCTCGAGAAGAAGGGCGAGTACAAAAATTCCTTCGTCGGAGAAATTTTCAGCCCCAGCGACCACCCGAGCCACGAAGAGCGAAGAAATAATTACGAAAAGAAGCTGACCACCCTCTCGGGTAATCACGTGACCATTAAAAAAAGCACCGACATGGTGCAGGTGAATGGCAAAGACTTCCTCAAGCCCGCTGCGGCCAATGACATGAGCAGCACCGAGAGAAAATATTTCGTCATGGGAAATCTGGCCGCCGCCTATGCCCACGGCGAGAATAAGAAAACCGCCTACGCCTCCGATGGCACCGTGTACTTGGGAAATCAGGCCATCATCACGCCTAGTGGAGACGATGAAGGTGCCGAGACCCTGGCCAAGCGGCTCAATGCGATCAAGTAAGGAATTCTAGGGATAAGGGACACGGGATAAGGGATAAGGCTCATTTTCCGCTATGTAACCTCCTTCCTATGGAAGGAGGGGAACCGCGTTAGCGGTGGAGGTTGGCCGATACTTTTTTCTTTAATCAGTGTTCCCTTAGACAAAATAAAAGCACCGCACTTCGCGAGGTTGAAGTGCGGTGCTTTTTTATTGGCGAACGAAGGAAGCCAGTTTATGGATTGTTTGCGAGGTAATCATAAGGAAGAGGCTTTGTCCTTCGTTCTGAAAGTATTTTACTATTTCTTTTGGACATAGTATGACGCGCTGAAAGAAATTTTGAAAAATTTTCTGTGATGAAAAAAATTTCTTGGGACTTTTGTTTTTCTGCATCTCGTTGTGATGGGATGAAAATGCTATAATCCGAATGAACAGGATTTTTATTTGAAAAAATTTTATCGAATGAGAGTTTCCCTATGGAGGGCATTATGATACAGAAATTGAAAATCGCATATACCGAAAAGGCAGTAGAAGCCTTCGGCATCTTGGAGGGACGCGCGGCAGTGAGTGTGAAGGACACGGACTTCACTGACGTGGCCGCGGTGGCACTCACGGATCTGGATACCGAAGTGCTGGCGGCAGAAAATATTTCCGCTTTCCAAATCCCGGTGATTTTGATCAAGACGAAGGAAGGGGCCGCAGCCGACGCATTGCTGGCGAAGGTCTATCGCGTACTGGATCTGGCAGAGACGGATCATGATTTCTACGCACGGCAGATCGAGAGCGCGGCAGCTGGCTACGAGAAAAATTTGCTGCCGCCATTCTTTGGGGATTTGAAGAAATATGTAGAGAATGGGTACTCACAGTTTGATTGTCCCGGCCATCAGGGCGGCGCGTTCTTCCGTCGGCATCCGGCGGGGCGGGTATTCTATGATTTCTTTGGAGAAAATACTTTCCGCGCAGACCTTTGCAACGCCGATGTGGCCATGGGGGATCTCCTGATCCATGAGGGCCCGGCGCTGACGGCGCAGAAGCATGCGGCGCGGGTGTACAACGCGGACAAGACCTATTTCGTACTGAATGGCACATCCACTTCGAACAAGGTGGTGCTGAATGCGGTCCTGACGCCGGGAGACATCGTCCTCTTTGACCGGAACAATCACAAGTCCATCGACCAGGGTGCTTTGGTCCTGGCCGGAGCGACGCCGGTGTACATGGAGACGGCGCGCAATGCTTTTGGCTCCATCGGCGGCATCCTGGAGCATTGCTTCACGGAGGAATACATCCGCGCGCTGGTAGCGGAAAAGGATCCGGAGAAGGCGAAGGCGAAGCGGCCGGTGCGCTTGGCGGTGATTCAGCTGGGCACCTACGACGGCTGCATCTACAATGCCCGCCAGGTGGTGGATAAGATCGGCCATCTTTGCGATTACATTTTCTTCGACTCCGCGTGGGTGGGCTACGAGCAGTTCATTCCCATGATGAAGGACTGCAGTCCGCTGCTCCTGGACCTGACGCCGGAGGACCCGGGGATCTTCGTGAGCCAGTCGGTGCACAAGCAGCAGGCCGGTTTCTCTATGACCTCCCAAATTCATAAAAAAGACTCCCACATCAAAGGGCAGGCTCGCTACGTGCCTCACAAGAGAGTGAACAATGCCTTCATGATGCACGCCTCCACCTCGCCGCTGTACCAGCTCTTCGCGGCTCTCGACGTGAATGCGAAAATTCACGAAGGGGAAGCGGGGAAGAAGCTGTGGACCGACGCGGTGAAGGTCACCATCGAGACTAGAAAGCAGGTGCTCCGGAATTGCCACTACATCCGCCCGCTGGTGCCGCCGATGGTGCATGGCAAGAAGTGGGAGGAAGGAAATACAAATCAAATGGCCAGCGACATGGACTACTGGGCTTTCGAACCCGGCGCCAAGTGGCATGGCTTTGCGGGCTACGGTAAGGGCCAATATTTCATCGACCCCATGAAGCTTCTCCTCGTTACCGAAGGCATCGATGTGGAGCACGGCGGCTATCAGACATTTGGCATTCCTGGAAATATTTTGGCCAACTATCTTCACGAGAATGGTATCATTCCGGAAAAGTGTGACTTGAATGATATCCTCTTCCTCATGACGCCGGCGGAAAATACCACGAAGATGGACGACCTGGTGGCGAAGCTGGTGCGCTTCGAAAAATTGATCGACGAAGACGCGCCCATGTCCGAGGTGTTGCCGTCCATTTACGCGGCCTATGAGGAAAAGTACAGAGGCTACACCATCCGCCGCCTCTGCCAGGAAATGCATGATTTCTACAAGGACAGAGAAGTTTCCACATTGCAGAAGCAGCTTTTCCTCAAGGATTATTTCCCGAAATACGTGATGAATCCCCAGGAAGCGCAGTTCGAGTACATGCGCGGCCATGGCGAGCTGGTGGATCTCACGGAAGCGGAAGGCCGCGTGGCCTTGGAAGGCGCGCTCCCCTATCCGCCCGGCGTCCTCTGCGTGCACCCTGGCGAGGAATGGTCCAGGACCGCGGTCACCTATTTCCTTGACCTGGTGGAAGGGATCAATGAGCTCCCCGGCTTCGCTCCGGAAATCCAGGGCGTCTACGTGCAGGAAGGAGCCGACGGGAAGAAGCATGCCTATGGCTATGTGCTAAAGAAATAAATTAGAAATAGAAAAGCAGCAGAAAGGAGAAATCATTTCTGCTGCTTTTGCGTGGGAGCGATTGAAAATCAAGAAATCGGGGGGCGTTGGCGCTGATAGCTATAAAACTTTTGCTTAGTGCTACCAATTACTATGGAATTACGAATCCTCACCGACTACGCTCTTGGAAAATGATATAATGCAAGTAAGATATGAAATCAGATTTCCTGTGAAGGGAGTGGAGCGGCGATGGATCAGAGATTTGTGCAGGCTGTGAGGTTTGAGTGGGACCGATTGGAGCCCTATAGCTATGTGAGACAGATCGAAGCGCTCAAGGGCGTCAAGGAGATCGAATTCCAAAGTCCTGTCACTTTTTTCATCGGAGAGAATGGCAGCGGGAAATCCACCTTGCTGGAAGCGTTGGCGATTTCGCAGGGGTTTAATCCTGAAGGCGGGACGAAAAATTATTGCTTCGCCACTTTCGATAGTCACTCGGATCTCCATGAGGCTCTGCGGGTCATCAAAGGCTATCGGAAGGAGAAGGGCGGATATTTCTATCGGGCAGAAAGCTTTTACAATGTGGCGACCAAAGAGCTGGACTATGTAGGGCCGATCCCTCCTCAGCGTTACCATGAAAAATCTCATGGCGAAAGCTTCCTATTGGTGATGCAAAATTATTTGAATCCGAATGAATTATATTTTTTTGACGAACCGGAAGCTGCCCTCTCGCCGCAGCGGCAGTTGACGCTCCTTTTGGAAATTGATCGGTGTGCGAAGGCGGGCTCGCAATTTTTCATCGTTACCCACTCGCCCATCCTCTTGGGGCTCCCCGGCGCGGACATCTTCACCTTCGACGCCGGGCAGATTCATCGATGCGAGTACGAAGAGACTGACAGCTATCGGGTGATGGAAATGTTTATCAATCATAGAGAGCGGATGCTGGAAGAGCTTTTGTCGGAGTGAGAAAGGAAATCTGAAATGCTGCATGCGCGCACCGACCACCGACTACGGATCACTGATCACACTGATCACTGACCACTAATTACCGACTACCGACCACTCCATAGATAGCGATAAGCAAGCCGCTTCCCCTTATGCTATAATGGTACAAATGCCGCTTATGGCATCGATAGGATTTCATGAAAGGGTGAAGGATATGAAAAAAGTTGTGGTTACTGTTATCGGTGCGGACCAGGTCGGCATTGTAGCAGGGGTAGCGAAGCTCTTGGCAGAAGAAAATATTAACATTCTGGATATTTCCCAGACCATCGTGGATGGGATCTTTGATATGATCCTCATGTGCGACATGGAGAAGGCGCCCCATTCTCTGAAGGACATCCAGGATCGCATGGGGAGCGTCGGCAAGGAGCTGGGCGTTGAGGTGAGAGTGCAGCTGGCGGATATTTTCTATGCCATGCACCGCATCTGAAAGGAGACGCCATGCTTGATATAGAAGATATCTTAGAAACCGAGCGCATGTTTGACCAAAATAAATTGGACGTGCGCACCATCACCATGGGGATTTCTCTTCTAGGCTGCGTGTCCGATGATGAGAAGGTCCTGTGCGACAAAATTTACGACACCATTTGCAAGAAGGCAGAGCACTTGACGGAAGTGAGTCATGATATTTCCAGAGAGTACGGCGTGCCCATCATCAATCGCCGCATCTCTGTGACTCCGATTTCCTTGGTGGCAGGGGGACT